>JAEWPN010000216.1 GCA_023399455.1 Bacillota bacterium | reverse complement strand
TAAATAATGTACGGCTTTCGAAAAAATGCATGCGGCCTGCAATATTTTATAAGGGCAAAGGAGGATGATTTATAGCAATTATAGTAAGGAGAGAATGAAATGAACACACAAATGATGCCCTTTTTGTTTGCCGTCGGAGCAGTAGTGCTGGCCGAGATGGGAGACAAGACACAATTGCTGGCTATGGCTTTCGCGACGAAGTACAAGGCCGGTAAAGTAATGCTCGGTGTATTTATCGCCACGATTTTGAACCACGGCTTAGCGGTTGCCGTTGGTAATTTTATTACCCGCTTCGATTCCATCCAGATTTGGATACAGATCATTGCTTCTTTATCGTTTATCTTCTTCGGGCTTTGGACGATCCGGGGTGACAAACTGGAGGGAGAGGAGAACCGCACTACGAAATACGGAGCGGTGGTAACTGTAGCAATTGCCTTTTTTATCGCGGAAATGGGAGATAAGACGCAGCTCGCTACCATAGCGATCGCGACCAAATTCCCTGCGGCGCCGCTAGAGATACTGACAGGTACTACAACCGGTATGCTTATAGCTGACGGAATCGGTATCATCATCGGTATTATATTATGTAAGAAGATACCGGAGAGAACCGTTAAGCTCGTTTCCGCAGGTGCCTTCATCTTATTCGGTCTAATCGGCACTTATCAGGTTGCTCACGGCGACTTGAATCTGTCCATTGCAGTCACTGTTTTAATATTAATCGTACTTTTAGTGGTTACAGCAGCGGCAGCATATGTTATTATTAAGAAAGAAAAAAGAAATAATAAATGATTTTTTAGCCTGCGGCTCAAAGCCGCAGGCTTTGAAGAAGGGACTGATTGTTTAGATGAGAATCGTAATTTTAGAGAGGGATACGGTAGGCAGGGATGTATCGGTTGATTGTCTGAATGAACTGGGCGAAGTGACGATATATCCCAATACATTGCCGGGAGAGGTAGCTGCCAGGATAGAAGCTGCGGAAATTATCATTGCGAATAAAGCTCCTCTGAATGAAGGTACACTGAAGGATGCGAAGAGCGTAAAGCTGATCTGCGAGCTTGCCACCGGCTATGATAACGTAGACTTAGATTATTGCAGGAAGAGAGGAATCAATGTTGCCAATGTGGTGAACTACTCTACGGCAGCGGTAGCACAGCATACTTTCGCCCTTTGCTTCTATGTATTGGAGAAGCTCCGGCATTATGACGAATATGTAAAATCCGGAGAATATGCAAGCCAAAGCAGGTTTTCCAATTTTGACCTTCCTTTTACGGAGTTAGAGGGAAAGACATGGGGAATTATCGGTATGGGAAATATCGGGAAAAAGGTGGCGCAGATAGCGGAGGCGTTCGGCTGTAAGGTCATTTTTTATTCCGCGTCGGGAAATAGCTCTTGCAAGGATTATGAGAGGGTAACTTTCGACGATTTGCTTCATGAGTCCGATTTTCTTTCGATTCATTGTCCGTTGAGCGACAAGACGAGGAACCTGATTGATTTGGAAGCGCTTAAGAAGATGAAAAAAACGGCCGTTCTCATCAATGTAGCGAGAGGTCCCGTAGTGAATGATACCGATCTCCATACGGCATTGACGCAGGACATGATTGCGGGGGCCGGGCTGGATGTAACCGGTACTGAACCTATGCGGGATGAGAATCCTCTAAGCGCAGTCATGGACAGCAATAAGCTGATCATCACACCCCATCTCGCATGGGCAAGCACAGAAGCGAGAAATCGCGTTGTAGAAGAGACATACAAGAACATAGAAGCCTTCTTAAATGGAAAGGATAGAAATATCGTAAATCTATGATTACCATCGTTTGACAAGGTCACACACGGTCGGATAAGATCTTGTCAAACAATGGTTATATCTTTTGAATCATATGTGCCACGAGCTTGGCGCAGTCGGCGGCAGCTTTCCGCTCGAAGGCAGGATAATCCATCTCAGCAGCCTCGTCGGCCTTGTCGGAAATAGCACGTATGATAACAAAGGGTATGCTGTTCAAGGTAGCGGCCTGAGCAATCGCTGTTCCCTCCATTTCGGTGCAGAAGCCTCCGAATACATTTACCAGACGTTCTTTTACGGATTTATCGCTGACGAACTGGTCGCCGCTGACAACTCTTCCTGAGAATATATGAATATCGGGATTCACTTTGGCGCAGACGGTCTGGGTCAGTTCGACTAAAGCCTTATCTGCGATAAATTCGCGCTGTCCCATCTGGGGAATTTCCCCGGGCTGATAACCGAATATGGTGGCATCGACATCGTGATACATGGCATCGGTTGAAACAACAACATCTCCGATGTCTATTTTCGCATTGAGGGAGCCCGCTACACCGGTATTAATAATATGGGTGACCTGAAATAAGTCTGCCAGAATCTGAACGCAGATGCCGGCATTGACCTTGCCGACGCCGCTGCGGACGATTACCACACTGACGCCGTTAAGTATTCCCTCATAGAAGTCCATGGAGGCTTTTTTGACGATATTATTTATCGTCATTTTTTCTTTTAAGGTTTCCACTTCCAGTTCCATGGCACCTATAATTCCTATTTTATTCATTATCTAAAAAGTTATCCTTTCGTATTTGAATTCTCAAACAGCTTATTGCGGGTAAATTAAGCGGCTGTCGTCGATATGGTACAGAACGTTGTCGAGGTATTTTCTCGCGAGATACTTCGCCATATTGAGGTTCATATCCAGGTAATTCCCGCAGTCCTTTGCACTGGCGCCCGGTACGTCGCCTTCAAAATCGCGCACGAACTCGTACATTTGAGTTACCAGAGCGACGATATCTTTGGAAGAATAGTCTCCTGCTAAGAGGAGATAGAATCCGGTGCGGCATCCCATGGGACCGAAGTAAATGGTCTTATCCTTATAATCCGCATGATTACGCAGAAAGGTAGCGGCTAAATGCTCTATGGTGTGCATCTCCGCAGTGTTCATAACCGGCTCTTCATTGGGAGCAGTCATTCTTAAATCGAAGGTGGTAATCGTATTCTCTCCCACGACATCCTTACGGGATACATATACGCCGGGCTGTAATTTTAAGTGATTGATGGTAAAGCTGGCTATTTTTTCCATATAGTCTCCTTTGCTTATAGGTTTATAGTTAGAAACAGAATATACATATAATATTTGTTCTTATTTTACACCGATTATAGCATATGGCAAGTTAAAAGTCTGCTTTTATTTTATTCAGGAGAAGCAATAGGGAGACCGATATGCTTATCTAAGCGCCACTGCGGGGCAGAACCGTCGTCACCCCAATATTCGTCGAGAGAAGCTATTTTGCCGTCTTTGATTCTGAAAAAAGACACGACATGAAAGGAAAAGCTTTTATCGGCCGTATAGACATTCACAGCGGTAATTATCAGATTGCCAAGCTCCTCGATTCGCTCGACGATGCCGTCCCATTCTCCGGGATATTCACAGTTTGCCTTAATGTATTCCTCCACATTAAAATGTTCATTAGTGCAATGCCAGTTGATATAGGCATCTTTCATAAAGTATTTTCTGATCTCTCCAGCATTTTGCCTTAATACCTCTTTCCAGAACGATTTTATATCCATTGATTTACCTTACCTCCGTGAATCCGGCCTTGTCTCTGATATATTGGCTTAAGCCTTCCTCTGTGTCTATGTCATAGTGCATCGCCATATCTTTAAAATAAGCTTTCATAATTGCCTTCGGAATGATTCTGTTAGAAGGCTCGGTCTCATTTAGCCCTATTCTGGCATCTCGCCAGGGTTTTTCTTTGTGTGTGACCGATTCCAGAACTTTTCCGCTGTATATTCCAAAGCAGTCAGATACGAGACCGATTACCTTCTTTCCGTCCGGGCTAAGCTCTTTATTCCTTACAGTAAATAGTGAGAAACGGTTGTCTTCAATAGGGTTATATTTGAAGTCTTTAAAAATGTTGTATATCTCTCTATAAGCCGGCCCATGTATCCACGCGCGGCAATCCTCTTTGAAGAGTTCCTCATTGAAAAGTGCCAGATGGATGCCCTGAATGAAATAAAGCATTTTTTGCAGGGCGAGTGGTGTGATCTCCTGAACTTCATTAAAAACATGAGCAATGGCCATACGCATTTCGTCAGAAATATTGAACAAGTCCTTGAGGTTGGAAACAGCTTTCATTGATTTCTTATAAGTAGAATTGCCCAATTTTTCAGCATTCGCGATCAGCAGTTCTTCCATATATCCGGGAGAGGATAATGCTTCCTTCATAATATCGGAATAAGCCTTAGTTGGCATCTGACCTTCCAAATAACGGGTCACGGTGATTTCGCCGAAGCCCAGGGCCAAGGACAGAGGAGCCTTCCCCAGATGATATAGTTCTATTAGTTTTTTAATATCATCTATGGAAATGATGTCCTCCTGCCTGCGGTACTGCTCATCGAACGCTTTCAAAGCGTAGTCAAGCAGTCCGGGGACGTTCATTTCGTTTCCGCACTTAGAACAATACGCTGCTAATGTCTCATATTCATATTCTTTGCCTTTCACTGTCCTTTTTTGCATGATCTTTTTCAAGATGTATTCGGTGTCTTTTCTGCATTCGATGCAAAAATCTATTCTTTTTATATCGGCCATATGGAATTCCTCCATTTTTTCCTGAATTAATAATATTTATTAACCTATTTTCTGAAAGCGTAATCCAAGGGATATTCTTGCTTATGAAAGGATACGACAATAATGAATCGATTTTCCAATTTATTGAGTTTTATGTATAGAGGAACGTTTTCCTCACAAATGCCGAAACGCAGCAGCAGCTTTACATTCTTACCAAAAATGTACAGCCATTCATGTCCGAACCCGGAATGTTCATTTTGAACTGCTTCAGAAAAATCATAAGCATTGAGACTGAGCAGGATTTCCTTGCTTTTGGCTTCGTCGATGACATATTCGGTAAATAAAAGTCTGTTTTTCTGCCGACAGCTATTCAAAGCTATCCGGCAGCATCCTGAACGGATTGATTTTTTAACGTCATTTAAATAGTATTCCACATGATTGATATCCATTGATAATTAACTACCTTCTTTCTTAATGGATTCTCATGTGATAGAATATTATAAATTTCCCATCATCAATATAACATGTGATAGGAAATTGTCAATAATCTATCGCTAATATTTTGCCT
>JAEWPN010000103.1 GCA_023399455.1 Bacillota bacterium | reverse complement strand
GCTTTGTTTCGATAGCCTTCTTACGATAGCTCGATTGTTATTCCTCATACCGTCACCGCCCTTCCGTAGCGACGATCCTGCCGTCCTCAATCCGAATCACTCGATCAGCAAGCTGGGCGATCTGCTCGTTATGGGTAATCATCACCATTGTCTGATGGAATTTAGTCGAAGTCACCTTTAAAATTCCTAAAACATCTTGACTGGTTTTGCTGTCCAGATTTCCGGTTGGCTCGTCCGCAAGCAGAATGGATGGCTTTGTAGCCAGAGCGCGGGCGATGGCAACGCGCTGCTGCTGCCCACCGGAAAGATTGTTCGGCAAATTGTTTTTCTTCTCCGATAAGCCCAGGGTGTCAATAATATTCTCCACAAAGCTTTCGTCCACGGCATTTCCGTCCAACTCAATCGGCAGAACAATGTTTTCATAAACATTCAGAATGGGCACAAGGTTATAATTCTGGAATACAAAGCCTACATTCCTGCGTCGAAAGATAGTAAGTTGTTCATCCGTCATTCCCGAAATATCCTTGCCGCCGACAATGACCTTGCCGCTTGTCGGCGTATCCAACCCTCCCAGCATATGCAGGAGCGTGCTTTTTCCTGAGCCTGACGTACCGACAACGGCGACAAATTCACCCTCCTGTATTGCCAAATCAACGCCGTCCAATGCCTTGACGGTGTTGGGGTCTTTTCCATAATATTTTTTTAAGGCTTCTGTTTTCAAAACCATGCTATATACCTCCTTGTCCTGATACTATCATCATAAACAGCAATTCTTACAGGCTCCTAACAGAATTGGATTTATTTCTTACAGTTTTGTAAGAACATTGAGAATGTCGTATATTTCCCCTGCTTAGAATCTACAAAGATATAGCCGCCCTGTTTTTGAAATATCAGTGAAGCTAAATAAAGCCCTAATCCAGCCCCGTCAACACCTTTTGCGTTTTGTCCCCGATAAAACCGCTTGAAAATAGAGTTCCGCTCGTCGGGAGCAATTCCGATACCATAATCGGTAATGCTGATCTTTGTATAGATAGGCAGGGGTTCCACGGATATATTAATTTCTCCGTCGGATGGGGAATATTTGATCGCATTTTCCAAAATATTTGTAATGGCTTCACCTGTCCATTTGCGGTCATGCAGCAACAGAGTATCCTCGAAATAAGCCGTTTGAATAGAAATGTTCTTCTTGGACGCTGCCCCGTATACGGCGCTGATACTATCGGAAATGGTTTGTTTGATGCCTGCGGAAACAGGAGACAATTCGATAGCTCCCACCTCCAGTCTTGACATTTTTACAAGGCTGTCCATCATCCATTGCAATTTTTCTGTTCCTGTTTTGACACGCGATAAAAATTCCTGCCGCTCGGCTTCGGTAATACGTCCTTCCAGTAGCAGGTCAGTATACATGGAAACCCCGGATAGAGGTGTTTTCATCTGATGGGACATATCCGAAATAAAGCTTTGGATAATTTCTTTCTCCTGCTTGGTTTGGGAAATATCCATTGTGTTCATCTGAATGATTTTAATGGCTTTATGCGTCAGCTTGGAAAGTCTATTGTCCGCCTCCGCTTCAAATGGAAGCTCTGTATTTCTGGCTAATACGCTGTCCAAAACCTGATCAATCGAATCAAAGGTTTTTCTCACATAGCGATAGCTGAATAGGACAGTCAGGAAGCATAAAGCAATGGCTATGATAATCGTAACCGCAAGCGCCATCCCTACACCCCTCCGTTCCAAATGTAGCCGATTCCGTGAATGGTCTTAATGATTTGTGGATTCTTGGGATCGTCCTCCAGCTTTGCGCGTAGGCGACTGATATTGACGGGCAAGGTGTTTTCATCCACAAAATTACCCTCATTGTCCCACAGTGAGGATAATATCTGTTCCTTTGAAAGCACTTGCCCGGCGTTTGTCATCAGAAAATAGAGTAGCCTGTATTCCGTTACGCTGATGGGTATTTCTTCATTCTCCCGGAAAAGTTTGCAAAGGTTGGTATCCAGCCTGTACTTCCCGAAACGGATAATATGGCGGATTTCAGCCTCCATGCGTCGGAGCAGGGCTTCCACTCTTGCCCGGAGAATGGACAGGGAAAAGGGTTTGGTAATATAATCGTCCGCACCGGCTAACAGGCCGGATACCTCGTCTGTTTCCAAATCACAGGCTGTCAGCATGATAATAGGAACTTTTGAATGTGTCCGAATTTCTTTACATAAGTCCATCCCGTTTCCGTCCGGTAATCCTAAATCCAGTATAATAAGGTCAATCTTATGCTGTTCCAACATCCGTTTTCCGTCCTTAATGCTGCCTGCTGTAACAGCGTCGTAGCCATCCTTTTCAAAGGTAAACGCAATGCCGCGACTTAAATTTTCATCATCTTCCAATATCAAGATTATTTTCATATTATTTATCTCCTCAACCACTCCTGAAACTCCTGCAAGCTGATTTCCCCCGCATCACACTTGGATTTCTCCTCCCTCGCCTTTTCACTCCAAGCGTAGAATACCTCCTGCTCAATCTTCCCAGCCTTAATCCAGCCAAAGCGTTTCTTGTATTCCCGGCGGTAGACTTTAAAGATTTCATCGTCCTTGCGCTTTTCCGTCCAAGCCTTAATTGACCCCACATCCCTGCACGTGCGCCCCTTATCATCAATCGGACGGTTGCAGTATTCCGCATCGGAACGTCCGGAGAGGGCAAAATACTTCCCGCAGTTTTTGCAGATGCGCACAAACTGTTCCCGCTTCACAAATTCCCGTACAAAGTAGTCAATCATGTCATAGATATTTTTCGGATACAGCACCTCGGTAAAGGTTTTGCGGTCAATGACCTCAAAACTCATGGGCTGGGGCTGAAACTGAAAGGTGTTCAGCTGGTCGCTTCCACGGTAGTTATAGTACCGCACCATTTTTTTCTGTACCGGCTCCTTGGGGCTGGTGTCCAAATCCAGCACATGGGCAAACAGCGTTTTAATCTGCTCCTGCATCGTGTGAACATTTGCTGGGATATGTGTCAGCTCCTTGCGGGGCAAAAGGTCATGCACATTCGCATAATTCTGCCGTTTTGCCTGTTCCAGCCTGTCCCGCCATTCCAGACGAAGCAGCTCAAAATAAATGTGCTTGGGGGCTATCGTGTCCAGTGCAGAAAGCACCTCATCCGCATACCGCTGTTTCTTAGAGGAATACAGTTCCATAATAGCTTTGCCCATGCCTTCAAACAACTTGCCATATGCCCAAATATCCAAATAGAACAGCTCCATCAGACTTGTCCCAAAGGGCAGGTCTTTTTTCTTTTTCTGCTCATTTCCATATTCAAAATGCTCTTTGCCATCCGCAACCCAAACCTTGTATGTGTAGCGCATCCTTTGTCACCTCATTCATACGACTTAATGTTAAAATTATTATACATTAGTCTTGACGAGATTGCAAGGCTTTGTTACTATATGAGTATAGACTTGATATTAAATATTTTATTGGTTAGTCTTGGAGAAAGGAGATGATGCCTATGACTGCCGAATAGAAAAAGCCGCCACTCCACGGCAATGGAATGACGGCTGGTGAAACCGAAGCGGTTTCAAAAATTGGTTGCTCCTATTGTAACCCAAGAGGTGCGAAAAAGCAAGGGAGCATTTGCGGGGCTGGAGGCTACGCTCACTACCCTTTAGGGTAGGCCAGCATATTGTTTGTATTGACAGCGGGCTTTCGCCCACCGCCAATACAAACAGCTGGTCGGGGGCGCTGCCCCCAAGCCCCCGGGACGAAAGGAGTGTGATTACTTGGAAAAAGACAAGATGTTCGCCATGCGCATTAGTACAGCGGATTATGACCTCATTCACAATAAAGCACAGCTGTCGGGAATGACCATGACGGATTTCTTCACCCTATCAGCACTGGGCAAGGAAATCATTGTGATGAATGGCTTGGATGCTGTTACCATACAGATGAAAGCCATCGGGAAAAATCCGAACCAGCTGACAGTGCTTTGCAATATGGGCAGGATTACCTGCCCCGACCTTACCAAAACAAAACGGAGCTTCGGGGCGGTGTTTGATTCCATCTGCGGACTGATGGACAAAGGGGCGTGAGCCTATGGCAATCGTCACCGCCATCAAGGAAAAAACGCAGAGCCGCACCGCCATGAAAAAGGTGATGGATTATGTGGCGTAGGATTATAAGACCCTTTTCCGAAACAAAAACGGTGAACAATGCAGGCTGCTGTCCGGGCAGAACTGCTGCGGAGAAACCGCCTTTCAGGAATTCATGGCAACCAAAAAGCAATACAGAAAAGAAAGCAAGGTGTTCTTTTACCAGTATGTGCAGAGCTTCAAGCCCGACTGCGGCACCACACCGCAGGAAATCCACCAGATGGGAATTGAGCTGTCCAGACGATTTGAGGGCTACGAAGTCCAGATTGCCACTCACATCGACCGCGATCACTGGCACAATCACCTGATTGTCAATTCCGTCAGCTGCGAAACCGGGTTGAAGCTCCAGTCTAATGAAAAGGATTTGGAGCAACTGCGCACCCTCTCCGATGAAAAATATCTCAAGGAAAGGATGGAACAGCACTTTGCCCAACTTGAACGAACTCAAGGCTTTGAACAAGCCGCAGGAGATACCACAGAAGCTGACCACACCCTATCTGCCGCAGGTCAGTGCCATTCCGACCGAGGAATGGGATGCCATGCTAAACAGCCAGACCGTGCTGCGGGAACGGATGGCGGCTCTGGGGCAGTATATCTCGACCCTGCCGACCACACCGGAAATCGAGAAAGCCATCCGGGATTATTGTCAGGGGAT
Source organism: Bacillota bacterium (assembly GCA_023399455.1). Taxonomy (GTDB): domain Bacteria; phylum Bacillota; class Clostridia; order Lachnospirales; family Lachnospiraceae; genus Kineothrix; species Kineothrix sedimenti. Next base: position 5,509 of record JAEWPN010000103.1, on the reverse strand, counting down.
ATACGACAATCAGGGGGACATGCTGTGCCGGGTCATCAACGACCAGCACAGGAGGATTTCGCAGACAGTGAACGACAAGATAGGCAAGTCACAGGACAGTCTGAAATGGCAGCTGCAGGAGGGTTTTCAGAAGCAGACGGGGCAGCTCCGGCATCGGGATATGCTACCGTGGAAGCTCGAGGTCAAATGGACAGCCGTGGGGCTGCTCTCCTCGACAGTGCTCTATACCTTGCTTAGTCTGTTGAAGATCTTGTAAATCCCTATGACCCGGATGCCGAGCGTCAGAAATACGAGCAGGAGCGTATGCGGCGGAAATCCAGTAAAAAGAAAAAATAGAAACACGGTTACAGTCCTCAGTACGAGCAGGACATGGAACAGAGCATGTAGGAGGTGCATTTTATTGAAATCAACATTTCGTGATTTTTGGCGCAGATTCTGGACGCTGATTCAGGATAAAAGCGCAAGCCTTAATATAGAAAGGCTGTCTGAGGATTGGAAAACGGCGAGCCACAGCGGTAAGCCCGCCGCCTACCGGGAGGTGAGCATCGGCAAGGTGCTGTACCGGCTCACCAGTATTTTCGAGGGCAGCAAGGATATTGACAAAACCATGGAACGGCTAGCAATTCAGAACGCCATGAGCCAGCCCGAACTGCAGAAAAAGGCATAATTCGCCTGTGTTGTCTGGACTGTCGACAGTATATACGGTATACTGTCGACAGTTTGGGCTTGCGGAAAGTGAGGGAAAATGTTAAAAGTCCAAAATAATTACAAGGTCGGCATCTACGTCCGTTTGAGCAAGGATGACGAACGGGCGGGAGAATCCGTCAGTATTGAAAACCAGAAGCTCATGCTCACCAAATACTGCGAGGAACAGAGCTGGAACGATTATTCTGTGTATTGTGATGATGGAGTCAGCGGCACCACCTTTGACCGCCCCGGCGTGTCCCGGCTCATTGAGGATGCGAAAGAGGGGCTTATTAACCTGATTCTGGTCAAGGATTTAAGCCGTTTCGGAAGAAACTACATTCAGGTAGGGCAGTTCACAGATTATGTGTTCCCCATGATCGGCTGCCGCTTTATTGCACTGAATGACGGTGTGGACACCATCCACAATGACAACGATATTATGCCGTTTCGGAATCTGTTCAACGAGTTTCAGAGCAAGGACACCAGTAAGAAAATCAAAGCGGTCAAGCAAGTGCACGCCAAAATGGGAAATTACCTTGGCTGGCTTGTACCTTATGGCTACAAGGCGCATCCCGATGATAAGCACAAATTCATCATTGACGAATATGCCGCCGGAGTGGTGCGGAAGATATTTGCCAATCGGCGCAAAGGCTGGGGCTACCGAAAACTTGCCGCAAAGCTGAACGAAGAGCATATCCTGCCGCCCCTCGACTATTACTATCTGCAAAAGGGGAAGGAGGACACGGGTATTCGCAGCAACCACCTCTGGAACGATATGACAGTCAAGAAAATCTTCCGCAACGAGGTCTACCTTGGCCATATGATACAAAATAAGCGGGGCACCCTGTCCTACAAGAACAAAAAGCAGATTGATTAGCCCAAAGAGGACTGGATTAAGGTGGAAAATACCCATGAGCCAATCATCGACATGGATGCTTGGAACGCTTGTCAGGAGATAGCCGTCAGAAACTACAAGCCCCGCCCAACCAAGGATAATGAAATCAGCCTGTTCGGCGGTCTGCTGAAATGCATGGATTGCGGCTTTGCCATGAGGTACACGCAGGAAACCCATAATTATCCCAAGGAAGGCTTTGTCAAATACGTTTCCTACCTGTGTGGCAATTACACACGAAGTGGGGCGGGTGCTTGCTCCGCCCGCATTATCTACTTGAATCCGCTGGCAGAGCTGGTTCTGGACGATATTCGCCACCGGGCAAAGCGGGTACTTGAGGACGAGGATAAGGTGCGGCAGGAGCTGATGGACAGCAAGTCCAAGCAGGGCGCACAGCAGATGAAGGCAGATAAATCCACCCTCAAGGCCACAGAAAAGCGCCTTGCAGAGCTGGAGAAGCTCACGCAGGCGCTCTATGAAGACAAAGTGCTGGGGACAGTTCCCGAAGCGGTGTTCAAGAATCTACTGACCAAGTATGACGCGGAGCGGATAGAAAAGCAGTCACTGGTGCAAGAACTGAAACAACGGCTGGCCGATACCGCACAGGATGGGCGTGACATTGAGCAGTACCTCCAGAGCATCAAGAAGTATGTTGCCATTGAACAGCTTGACCGGGAAATGTTGTTGGAACTCATCAAGTACATCGAAATCGGAGAACGCAAGGTAGTGGATGGGCAGAAGTGCCGGGACATCGTCATCCACTACAATCTGGTCGATAAAGCAGGGTAAGCCCCATACCCTGCTTTATGCAAACAGCACTAAAACCGGGGGCGCAAAGCCACAGGGTCTAAGGCGTCACCTGACGTTACGATAGCCTGGCTGCCAAACGCCGCGCAGGGTCTGCCCTCTATTCCAATAAGCGGAGGAGATCGACAACGAGGATTCGACACACTTATATATGAAGTTAAACAAAGGGAAAATATGGAACGAAAATTACAGGTAATTGATTTGGCTTGTGGAATTGGAGGAAGATCAAAAGCATTTATAGAAGAAGGATTTGAAGTCATATGTGCATTTAATAATGATAGAGAATGTGCGGCTGCATATCCAAAAACGATAGAAAATAATAATTTTATCTATAGAGACCTAAAGGATATTTCACCTAAAGAACTGCCATATGCGGATATTATTACAGGAAAAATCATTGTCCAAGGTTTTAGTTATACTCGTAAAAAGAATATTGAACAAAATGATGTTAACAATAACATATCTAACATTATTCACAATAGATGCCTTTTTTATCGTTTACGGTATTCCCGGGGCGAACTCCCTGTGATTTTTTTAAATTGCTTATTAAAATTAGACAGGTTGTTAAAGCCACAGCTGTAGGAGATAGTCGATATGTCATCAGTTGTATCTGTCAGCGCTGTGCATGCGGCTTTGATCCTGAGGTGGGTCAGAAATTCAATCGCACTGCAGCCAACGGCTTTCTTAAAGGAGTTCATGAAGTGACTTGAACTGATGGCGCATTTAGCGGCGAGCTCGTCGATCGTGATGGAATCCATATAGCAATAGGTCATATGCTCCAGAGCCGGGCGGATTAGGGAAGAATAACTGATATCGTCGCCCTGAAAGGAAGACAGATTATCGTTTTTTTCAAAATACCAGTAAAGCTGCAATAGAATACTTTTTAATAAAAGGTCATCATATGGATTGTTTTTGTTCGCACAGCTTACGATTGCCTCAGTCAGGGAGCGTATGACCGGATAATCCGGGTGGCTCAAGTCGTATTTCATATTTACACGCAGCTGTCCTGTGATAAGAGGGCGTATACAATGGGTACTGCTGCGGTCATTGCTTTCAAGCCCGAGCATGTTGGCGTGAAATACAAAGGCAATATAATGCAGACTCGTGTTGAAGGAAGGGTAGGCGGCATGAAGCATATTGGGAGAAATCATAATCACGTCCCCATGTCTTACAGGAAAGTGTTCGTCTCCACAGATGAAGTCACCCTTTCCCTGCAATACATAATCAATTTCAAACTCACTATGCCAGTGCATAGGCACGTTGGGAAAAGAATCCGGTATCTGGCAATCATAAATACTGTAGGGAACCGATGAAGAACTGTGCTGGCGCTGTTCTTTATTACCTTGAGATGCAACGATCGTATATTTCATATCTGACCTCCATGGATAACAATCCGAATTACAACTTAAATCGTAGAATAGTATCAAAAATATATAGTATTTCAGAAGAAGTGTAGTCGTTTATAGAGTATTATATCATTGTAATCCAAAAAATCAACTGACATATGGGAGGATGTACTATGAAATTTTTAGATGACAATGGGGCATTGGTGTTTTACCAAAATGGCGAAATGGGGCGAATCGAAGCCTGGGGTAAGGATTCTGTCAGAGTACGTACCACCATGTTTGGCAAATTTTATGGAAACGACTGGGCATTGACAGAAAATGTTGACCATGTAGATAGCGTTGTAAAGATTGAAAGAGAAGATCATTGGGTTGGAGATGGAACCATTGATCAGAGGGAGATCGCTTCGATCACGAATGGTCGTATTAAGGCAGTTGTGAATTTTGTGGGTATTATTTCGTTTTATAAAGATGACGAGCTGTTCCTTCGTGAATACTTCCGTATGTATGACGGAACCATTTCTAAAGAGAGCCGCTGTTTGAAAGTGATTAACCGCGAGTGGAAGGGAATCATTGGTGGGACCGATTATTCTTTGAATGTAAAGTTTGAAAGTAATAAAGGTGAGAAAATCTTTGGTATGGGCCAGTACCAACAAAATGATATGGACTTTAAGGGCTGTGTATTGGAATTGGCACAGCGTAATTCTCAGATTTCGGTTCCTTTTGCCGTATCTTCCTCAGGATATGGCTTCCTTTGGAACAACCCGGCTGTTGGTCGTGTAACCTTTGGTAAGAACTATACAGAGTGGATTGCAAGATCTACCAAGGAGATGGATTACTGGGTCACTGTGGCAGATACACCCAAGCAGATTCTGGTAAACTATACCGCAGTTACCGGCCGCGCTGACATGTTTCCGGAAGATTTGATGGGACTTTGGCAATGCAAGCTGCGTTACAGAACTCAGGATGAAGTTATGACTGTTGCCCGTCAGTATCAGAAGGAAGGCATTAAAATTGACCAGATCGTCATTGACTTTTTCCATTGGACAGTACAGGGAGACTGGAAATTCGATACACAGTACTGGCCGGACCCTAAGGCTATGGTTGATGAGCTTCACTCTATGGGAATCAAGGTTGTCGTATCTGTCTGGCCTTCTGTGGATCGTAAGAGTGAAAACTTTGGTCCGATGATGGAAAGAGGACTTCTGATCAAGACAGAGCGTGGCGCTGCACAGACCTATGATTATCAGGGGGACTGTGTGGAAATCGACCCTTTCAACCCTGAGACACGTAAGTATGTATGGGAAGTATGCAAGAAAAACTACTACGATTTCGGCATCGATGCTTTCTGGCTGGATAACTCGGAACCGGATTATGGTGTGTATGATTTTGAGAATTACAGATATTGTGATGGTCCTGCACTTAGTATCAGCAATATGTATCCTCAAATGTATAGTCGCTTATTTTATGATGAGATGAGCAAGGATAATAAGTCTGTTGTAAATCTGCTTCGCTGTGCATGGGCCGGCTCTCAGAAATATGGGAATGTGGTCTGGTCCGGTGACGTGCCAAGTACCTTTGAAGCCTTTGCCGATCAGTTGCAGTGCGGTCTGAACATGGGACTTGCAGGTATTTCGTGGTGGACAACAGATGTCGGCGGCTTCATGACAGATGATGTAAATGATCCTGATTTCAGACAGCTCCTAATCCGTTGGTATCAGTTCGCAGTGTATTCGGCTGTACTGCGTATGCATGGAGACAGAGGCCCTTACAACATTCC
>JAEWPN010000045.1 GCA_023399455.1 Bacillota bacterium | reverse complement strand
GGAGTTAAGGAATACTTTGCCGGGTTTATCGCTTCACAGATTCTTGTGTGGATCAGTGTGGTTATAAGAATCTACAGCTATATTAAAAAGAAAAGGATGAAGCTTCAATCGTCAACAGGCAATCGGTAAACAATAAATCGGGTTTGGGAGGAGCATATGAGAACGGAACAGGATATGATGAAGATGCTATTTGATATAGCAAAGCAGGATGAGCGCATACGGATTATGACCCTGGAGGGATCCCGTACCAACGTTAATATTCCCAAAGATGAATTCCAGGATTATGATGTAACATTTTTTGTAAGCGATGTGGAAGCATTTACAGCAAATGATCATTGGCTTGGTCAATTCGGAACGATCATAATGATGCAAAAACCGGAGGATATGGAGCTTTTCCCGCCGGCAGAAAAAGGGTATTCCTATCTTATGCTTTTTGATGATTATAATAAAATAGATCTTACATTATTACCGTTAAGTGAATTGGATCATTATCTGGATGGTGACAAATTAATAAAGGTTCTGATGGATAAAGACAGCAGAATTCAAAGGGATGTGGTTCCAAGTGATATCGATTACCATGTAAAGAAGCCTACGATGCGGGAATATGATGACTGCTGCAATGAATTTTGGAATGTAACTCCTTATGTGGTTAAGGGGTTGTGCCGTAAGGAAATTCTCTTTGCAATCGATCATTTAAACCAGATACTTCGGTATGAGCTGCTGCGAATGATATCTTGGAAGGTCGGCATTGAAACGGGCTTCTCATTAAGTGTGGGGAAGAATTTTAAGTTTATGGACCAATACATTAGTGAGGAACTGTGGAATAGACTGTTATCCACCTACCGTATGGATTCTTATGAAGCGGTATGGGGGTCGTTATTTGCATGCCATGAATTGTTCAGGGAAGCAGCGAAGGAAGTGGCGAAGCGGCTTGGATATGAATATCCGGGATATGATGAGAACGTAACACGGTATTCTAAGGATATGTACAAAGAATATGGAAAATAATCAGGCGGATAAGCCTGTCATTCTTTCGGAGGATACCGAACAAATCATAGATGGACAAAAACTAAGACAAGGCGAGAGTACCTTGTCTTAATTAATAAAGTCTTATAGCCATTCGCCAAAGCGGCGGAGATAGACCGCCTTGAGCAATTGTGTCGAGAGACAATATCCCGCCAAAAGGAGGATGAGCCATGGGATAAAGACAAACGGCAGAGTCAGCATATCCAAGCCGACCGCCATACCTGAGAAACCAACCGCCAAGGTTACAATTGCAACAATCAATGTGGAAATCAGCAGGGGCTTTGCCGCATGACTCTGTACAAAGGGGAGCCTGGCAGTGCGAATCATATGGATGACCAGAACCTGGGACACCGTACCGAAGACAAACCAGCCGCATTGGAATAAGGGAGCAAGTGCATTTGTATTAGCGCCTATGATTTTCCACATAACCGCGAAGCAGAGAATGTCGAACACCGAACTCAGCGGACCCATAAAGGCCATAAAGGATTTGATGGATTTTGTCTCCCATTTTCGAGGCTTCATCAGGTATTCCTTATCCACGCTGTCAAAGGGAATGCCCATCTGAGAAAAATCGCACAACAGGTTCTGTGTCAAAATCTGCACGGGCAGCATGGGTAAAAACGGCAGGAATAGGGAGGCGGCGATCACCGAGATCATATTGCCAAAGTTTCCGCTGGCCGCCATCTTGATGTATTTGACAATGTTTCCGAATGTCCTTCGGCCTTCGATGACACCTTCCTCCAGCACCATCAGATCCTTCTTAAGCAGGATAATATCGGCGGTTTCCTTGGCAATATCCACGGCGCTGTCCACCGAGATGCCCACATCGGCCTGGTGCAGCGGCGGCGCATCATTGATGCCGTCACCCATGTAACCTACGGTATGGCCGTTTGCCTGAAAGGCCTTGACCACCCGTTCCTTTTGGGAGGGGGAAAGCTTGGCGAACAAATCACAGGTTTTTACAGCCTCCTGCAGAGAGGAAGCATCCATCGCCTCCACATCCTTGCCGGAAAGATACTGAGCTGTGTTGACCCCTACCTTTTTGCAGACCTTAACCGCGACGCCTTCGCTGTCCCCGGTCAGCACAACTGTGCGTACGCCGTGGTCGCGCAGGGCGGATATGGCGGCTCTGGCGCTCTCCTTCGGCGGATCCAGGAAGCCGACAAATCCAATGAGCACCATGTCGCATTCATCGTTGACACCAAATACCTCAATGCCCGGAACCTCGTTCTTCTGTGCCACCGCAATCATACGCAGACCGTCGGCGTTATACCGCTCGTATGTCATCATTACCCGCCTTCTCATTGCCTCGGTCAACGGCAGAACTTCCCCCTGCCATTCCACAAACGAGCAGACGGACATGATTTCCTCCACTGCGCCCTTTGTAATGAGCTGCCGTTTGCCATTCTGGTCTTTCAGCACCACGCTCATCCTGCGCCGTGAGAAATCAAAAGGGATTTCATCGACCCGCACATAGGCAGAAAGCATTTGGTCCAAGCCGTTTTCTATGGCACGGTTAATAATTGCGAGATCAATGAGGTTTTTGAGCCCTGTCTGAAAATAGCTGTTCAGATAGGCATGTCGTAAAATGCGGGTATCGTCCTCACCTAGCACATTCATATATTTTTCCAGCACAATCCGATCCTCGGTGAGGGTGCCGGTTTTATCGGTGCACAGTACGTCTATTTCGCCGAAAGTCTGGATTGCGCCCAGTGTTTTTACGATCACCTGATGCTTCGACATAGAGACTGCGCCTTTGGCCAGCGTCGAAGTCATAATAACAGGAAGCATCTCAGGAGTAAGCCCTACGGCGATGGTGATGGAAAACAGCAGCGCGCTGCCCCAGTCGCCTTTTGTATAGCCGTTGATGAGCAAGACAACGGGAACCATAATAAGCATCAGACGGATGAGCAGATGGCTGACCGAATCCACACCGCGCTCAAAGCTGTTTTTGGCCCGGTCGCCGGAAAGGGATTTTGCCATGGAGCCAATATAAGTACTGTTGCTGATGGCCAGAACGATTCCGGTCGCGCTGCCGCTGATCATGTTCGTGCCAAGGAACCCAATGTTTTGCAGGTCGGTCAGCGCATCGTCCGGTGTATTGCGGATATCACTGTACTTTTCAACAGGGTTTGATTCGCCTGTGAGCGCCGCCTGGGCGATAAAGGTATCCTTTGTGGTTAAAAAGCGGATATCAGCCGGAAGCATGTCGCCGGCCCCCAACCGTACGATATCGCCCGGTACGATTTCATCAATTGGAATTTCAAGCTGCATTCCGTCCCGCAGCACATCCGCTTTGTTGGAAATCATTTTAGAGAGCTTTTCCGCCGCCGCATTGGAGCGCTGGTTCTGTACAAATGCCACGAGGCCGGATAGTACGATGAGGGACAAAATGATACTTACGGTTAAAAAATCGGGCTTTGCAGAATAAATAACATCGGTAAAAAAGGTAATAACGGAGATGGCAAGCAGCACAATGTTAAAGGGATTAACCACCGCTTCACGCAACCGGTGCAGCACCGTATTGTTATTGCCGGCAGTAATGACATTTTTGCCGTATTCGTCCTGGCGTTCCTTAGCCTGTTCCGAAGTCAGACCGGAGAATGTGGCCGACAAGGACGCAAACAATTCCTCCGTCGGAAGGAAGGCATAGCTGCGGAGATTCTTTTCGCTTTCATTTTGTTTTTGCTGGAGAGGGGCATTGCCCTTGTGAAATAATTTCATTGGAATCAGTCCTTTCCTGTTAGTATTCCCATGAAAACACAAAAGCAACAAAAAAAGCCGCCCAAAAGGCGGCGTCAAGGCAGCAATCAATCAGCCCATCGGCAGATAAGCGCAATGGACGACCGACCGCAACCGGCGCAAGCCGTTCGGTTTTGTGTTTTCTTCGGGTATGAAGATGATTAAGCAACTTCGATGGGGGTGACCATCCATTGTCTCACTTCCTTTGGTAATAAGATTTGGCATACATTACTTGCCATGCTTATCATAGCATTTGCAGCATACAGAGTCAAGAAGGGGTTGAAGTAATGAACGCTGAAGTTAATCTGAAGCTCATCTCTGTTCTCACTACTGAGAAGAGAAAGCTCTATCAATCCTACCACCACGAAAAAGAAACCATGATGGCACCTTTGAAAGCCATATATTCAAGATAAAATGATGCGAATTATTTCATGAGTATTCATAAAATTAACTTGAAACTATGCGTAATAACGCATATAATTTTTATGATCTCAAGAAATCGAAAACACGGAGAAGCACATGGAGTATATGACGATACGGCAGGCCGCCGAAAAGTGGGGTGTTTCGGTTCGGTGGGCAGAGACAATCGTAAAGAATGGACGCATTGACGGCGCAGTACGGCCAAGCCGCGACTGGCTTATCCCTGCCTGCGCTGAAAAACCCATTGACCCTCGCTGGGATCGAAAGAGAACCAAGGATGCACTTGCCGATGACCTGCTCGGCGTGATTGCCGCCACGGATACCTCCTTGCCCGCCCATAACCCGGACGCGATTTTAAATACCGTGAGCGATAGACTGCGGTGCATTTTAGAGGCGGAGCTTGCTTATCTGCGAGGCGATTTCGCAGGGATCATGGCTTGTTATGAGCAAACTCATGGGGATGATGCAGTACGGCTGCGCATCTGCCCTGCGGCAATCGCAGCGGCTATGAGCTTGGGGGACTACAACGCCTATATGGAGATTGATGCGTACTTGAAACAGTGCGCAAAGGCTGATACGAACGGTAAAACGAAAGCTGTGGCGGAGCTTTCGCTGGCGACTGCCGCCGTCAGCATGATTGCTCCTAATATGGCTCCGCAATGGCTTGAAACAGGCAATTTAAGTGCTATTGCGCCGATGCTCAAACGAGATGCCGTCTATCTGCGGGTAAAATATTTTCAATGCACGAGGCAGTTCGAAGCCATGCTGGCCGCAGCGGAAACGGCACTGTCCCTTTGTGCATCAGAGCTAGAAACCACAGGGCATCATGACATCTATATGCGCCTGATGTGCGCTGTCGCCTGCCGCTATCTTGGGCAGGAGATTAAGGCGAAGGAGTGGCTGCTGGAGTCTATGCGCATAGCCTTGCCCTACGGCTTTATCACACCCTTTGCAGAAAATGTCACCGCTCTGGGCGGCCTGATGGAGCAATGCCTTGAGCAGGAATTTCCTGACCATTACGATGCAATCATCAAACAATGGAAGCGCACATGGAAGAACTGGATTTCTTTCCACAATCGTTTTACCAAGGATAATATCACGCTCATGCTGACCCTGCGGGAATATCACCTTGCCGTATTGGTGGCGCATCGCGTGCCGTATGCCAAAATCGCAAGGCAGCATCATATTTCTGTCGGCAGACTGAAAAACATCATGCTGGAGATTTACGAAAAGTTATTTATTTCCGGTCGAGAGGAGCTTGAAAGATACATTTTGTGACAAAAAAAACGTGACTTTTTGAGGGTAAAAAGTCACTACCGAATCATAAATTCATCCCCTATGATAGTAATGGAAAACTATCATAGGGGATTTTTCTATACCCCGCACCGAAAAGGAGCGTGAGAGGATGCGTCCCGAACAAAAGAAGTTATATCGGGCCGAGCAAATGCCCTACGACCCCATCGGCGTCTGTATGTGTGATGAGAGACGGCGCAAAATCGAATCAAACAAGGAGATGGTTCTATGAACACAATTATACACAAACCACACCAAAGGCTTTTGGCAATTGCATTATCCTTTGTCATGCTGCTTGGATTTTTGCCCATGACTGCCTTTGCGGAAAGCGACGTACCCGATATGGGTGTGAGCGGTGAAATCATTGCGTTTGAATCGCTGACCGAAGAAGCGGCAAATCAAACTGTACCCTTGGGTACGTCATTGGACAAATTGAATCTGCCTGAAACCTTAACGGCGGCGCTTCGCGTTGCAATGCCTACGGATGCAACGATTTCATCAGGCAAAATATCTGAAACCACGGAGAGCACAATTCCTGTGTCTGTGACTTGGGTGTCCGAGCCGGAGTATGACGGTGATACGGAGGGAAGCTACATCTTCACAGCCCAAATGTCAGGTTATACCCTAAGCGCCGAGCCGCCGCTCATCACGGTTACAGTAGGCAAAGCAGCACAAAAAATTACGTTGCTGGTTGACGCCCCACTGGCAGCCGGCGATGTTAACAGAACACATTATGCATATGATGCCGCTGCCAAAAAGCTGACCATTAAAACCAACGAAGGCCCGGCAAGCTATAAGTATTATAAGGACATTCCAATAGCCGATGTCACAACTGTAGAAATCTTGGATGGTGTGACTTACATCGACTCTTCGGCGTTCGGAAACTTTTCTGCACTTACATCAGTACAGATTGCGGAATCGGTGACAAAAATACATTCCGGTGCATTTGCAAACTGTTCAGCACTTACATCGATACTTCTTCCGCTTAAGCTGACCTCCATCGGTGATTCTGCGTTTGCAGGTTGTACATCGCTTGCAGGGATAACAATTCCGGGCTCGGTGACCTCTATCGGCGATACTGCTTTTTTCGAGTGTTCATCACTTTCGTCGATACTCATATCACCCTCGGTGACCTCCATCGGCGAGAGAGCGTTTGATAACTGTACATCGCTTAAAGCTGTGGGTATTCCGAACTCGGTGAGTCGTATCGAAGCATTGACGTTCGTAAATTGTACATCGCTTGCATCGGTAACGCTTCCGGACTCGGTGACGTTCGTCGGACATCAAGCGTTTTGGAAGTGTAAATCACTTACCTCGGTAACGCTTCCGAAAACCGTGACCTCAATCAGCGAAGAGGCATTTAAAGGCTGTTCATCATTAACGATCAGGTTAACAAGTGATACTGCCCCCAGTTTCGGCATTGAATGGGCAAATAGTGTTCCGGCGGTATATTACCCCGGCAAGTGGGGTGCGCCGAATACGATTACGAATCTAAATTATTCAAACAATGCCAAAGGAATTATTGATCATGCAAAAATCCAAGGCATTTACCAGCCTTTTGGAAATATAGCTGCGAACAGCACAGTTGCCGAAACAGCACAGTTGCCGAAACAGCACAGTACACCGGCACGGTTATATGGAGTCCAAATGACAATCCGTTTAAAGGTAAAACAGTCTATACGGCAACCATTACACTGACCCCTAAAGATGGATTTACCCTTTTATACGTTCCCGCAGACTTCTTCACGTTGCCGTTTGGACCGCCTAATGTCAGCAGTGTCAGCAATGCGGCAAATTCAGGTGTAATAACGGCAGTATTTCCCGAAACGTCTGAATTCCTGGCAATAACAATAAAGGGCATTCCCGGCGTTGCCGTTCCTGTGGCCGGTGCAATTCCGGTAGACAAAATTACCGAAACAGAGCAGTACACCGGTACGGTCACATGGTTTCCGGCAGACAGCACTTTTAAGCCAAATACGGCCTATACGGCAACTATTATATTGACCCCTAAAGATAACTTTGTCTTTCTTTCCGTTGGAGAAGACTTCTTCACCGTGGCGGGAGCGAAGACTAGCAATGCTGTAATGTCCAGCAAAGTTACGGCGGTGTTCCCGGCGGCTCCGACCTATATGGCAACCATCAATCCCACAAACAAAACCTTTACATCAGCTACGGCTGGCTATGGCGCACAGACCGCAGAAGAGTTCACCATCACCAATACCGGCACGGGGCAGATCACCGGACTTTCTGCAGTCCTCGGCAGCAGTGACTTTGAGATCAGCACCGCACTTTCGGGAACGAGTGTCAATGCGGGAGAAACGGCTGCCATCAGTGTGCGCCCCAAGACAGAGCTTGCAGCGGGAACTCATACCGACACGTTAACCATCACAGGCAGCAACGGGATCTCCCTAACGGCTAATTTGTCCTTTGAGGTGACGGCGGCTCCGACCTATATGGCAACCATCAATCCCACAAACAAAACCTTTACATCAGCTACGGCTGGCTATGGTGCACAGACCACACAAGAGTTCACCATCACCAATACCGGCACGGGGCAGATCACCGGACTTTCAGCAGTCCTCGGCGGCAGTGACTTTGAGATCAGCACCGCACTTTCGGGAACGAGTGTCAATGTGGGAGAAACGGCTGCCATCAGTGTGCGCCCCAAGACAGGGCTTGCAGCGGGAACTCATACCGACACGTTAACCATCACAGGCAATAATGGTGTCTCCCTAACGGCTAATTTGTCCTTTGAGGTGACGGCGGCCCCGACCTATACGGCAACCGTCAACCCCACAAGCAAAACCTTTCCGGCGGCTACGGCTGGCTATGGCGCACAGACCACACAAGAGTTCACCATCACCAATACCGGCACAGGGCAGATCACCGGACTTTCCGCAGTCCTCGGCAGCAGTGACTTTGAGACCAGTACAGTCCTTTCGGAAACAAGTATCAATGCGGGAGAAACGGCTGTCATCAGTGTGCGCCCCAAGACAGGGCTTGCAGCGGGAACTCATACCGACACGTTAACCATCACAGGCAGTAACGGTGTTTCGTTGTCCGTCAACTTGTCCTTCACAGTTAACAGGATTATAAATGAGGGCAACTCTAACTGGTGGTATACTCCCGAGCCGATTATCCCCACTGACAAGCAACCTAATATGCCCACTGTGGCTAAAATGAGCATTTCAGGCACGGTGAAAGATAGCATTCTCTCTGCTACCATCACCGAGAAAATGGCGAAGGATGCTATCAAAGCGGCACAGGATACGTCTAAGAAATCTGGCAAAGAAGCTGATGGAATTGCCGTGGAGTATAACATCACAGGCAATGGCAGCTATGACAACCTGAGTATCGTTATCAAATCGGGTGCTATCGATCACTTGAAAGAAGCTGGCGTGAAGTTTGTAAAAATCGGCTCGCCTGTGCTGGATGTAACCCTTGATACCGTTGCCATTGCTGAACTCGACAAACAGTCCACCGGTACGGTCACAGTTTCTGCCAAGAAGTTGACGAAGCTGTCCGATTCCGCGACGAAGTTGATCGGCAATCGCCCGGTGTTTGACATCACTATCAGCTATCAGAAGAACGGCAAGACTAAGTATGTCGGCAATTTTGCCAAGGGTGCGGTCACGCTGGGGCTGGCCTACAAAGCCACTGCCAACGAAAAGAGCGGCAATCTGTTCGGCATGTATGTTGACAAAAACGGCAAGCCGCAGCTGCTCACGAATTCCAGCTGCGACAATGGTAGATTGATTTTCAGCAGAAACAGCCTGTCAACTTACGGCGTAGGTTACAAAACCCCTGCTCCCTCCTTCACCGACACAGCGAAGCATTGGGCGAAGGACAATATCGACTTCGTTGCCAGCCGTGACCTCATCAGCGGAACAAGTGCAACCACCTTCGCTCCTAACACAGATATTACCCGTGCCGACTTCCTCATGGCATTGGGACGGCTCTCCGGTGCGGATGTGAGCAGTTACAAAACCAGCAGTTTCACTGATGTGGAGTCGATTGACAATGCCATGCCTTATATTGAATGGGCAGTTAAGAACAAGATCGTTTCGGGCTATGGCAACGGCAAATTTGGACCGATCGATTCAATCACCCGTGAGCAGATGGCTGTGATGATGGTGAATTATTCCAAGGCCACCGGCTATAAGCTGCCTGTGTCAAAGCAAGCTAACACCTTTGCCGATGACGCGAAAATCTCTGCTTACGCAAAGGATGCTGTAAAAGCGATCCAACAGACCGGAATCATCAATGGCAAAGACAACAATCGCTTGGACCCGCAGGGCAATGCCACCCGTGCGGAAGCATCCACCATCCTGCGTCGCTTTGTGGAGCTCGTCATTGATGAGGGTACGGCGCGCGGCTGGGTGCAGAACGATGCCGGACAGTGGCAGTATATCAACGAAAACGGTAAACCAGTCATTGGTTGGCTCACGGTCGAGAATGGCAAGTATCACTACTACTTTACTGTCGATGGAATCATGGTGTCTGGCAAATGGCTCCAGATTGACGGCAAATGGTACTACTTCCATACTGACGGCTCTCTCGCTAAAAGTACCAGGGTTGATGGCTGCGAGGCAGGAGCAGACGGAGCAAGAAAAAAGTAAAATCCATTTCGATGCGGAACAGCGTCCGAAAATAATGAGCTTGCAAGCGGGCGGTTTCACACCGTCCGCTCTATTTTTTTACTATTTGCAATTCTTATTAATTACACCTTAGAGTACCGTTTTTATCCACAAAACGGCATGTTCTCTTTCCGCCACGGCAGAATTCCCATGTCTGCTTTTCTTCATAACGGTTGTATTTCGGCGCCGCAGCCAAGATCCAGAAGCAGGGGGAAGCGGGAGGGCGGTACAGTTTTACTTATCCATGCAACCGATTTTTCTATAAATCTTAGTTTTCTGCTTGCACCTTCAAACTCGGGCTCCAGGTGTGCTTTGAGCATTTATTTGGAAATGTGTTCATGATTCCAGAAGGCAGCCTCTGATTTTGTATAGAGAGAGGGTTTTTCCAGTAAATTGATAATGCTGTTGAACATAATTGGTTTCTCCTTTAATATAATATTCAGACAAAAGAAAAAGCCGAAGATTTTACTCTACGGCCTAATCTCCAAATGAGGAAACTGTCAAAGCAGCCGTCTTTTACCCTATGGAATTAATTTTATCTACTCGTTTCCAGTAATACCCGCGTCATTGATTTTATGACACCTGATACGCCGGACTTCCATCACCTTTTCTGTTTAGTCTTGTGAGGTTATATTACAATATAGGGACTTTTGTCAACGTATACGAAACTGAGTTGGGTATTTGAGGATTAAATATAAAAAAATACGAAAATGTCTTGAATGTGACGTAGCGTAATAAATTATAATGCAGACAGGAGGTTGTAAGTATGGAAAAATATAAAGCGACACCGGAAGGATATATGACAGTGGGCGAAGTTGCCAAGAAAATGGGTGTCACCGTCCGCACCCTGCAATATTACGACAAAGAAGGATTGCTTTTACCGTCATCAGAGAGCGGAGGGGGACATAGACTTTATACAGACAAGGATGTGATTAAACTCTATCAGATTCTGACACTGAAGCATCTGGGGTTTTCATTGGATGACATAAAAAATCGCCTGATCCCTCTTGACACCCCCGGTGATGTTGCGGACGCGCTTACAGAACAAGCCGGCGCTATACGGGAAAAGGTAGAGGCGCTCTCAGAATGTTTAAAAGAGATAGAAACGCTGCAAGCAGAAGTGCTGCAAATGCAATCGGTAGATTTCAAAAAATACGCTGATATTATCGTGAATTTACAAATGAAAAATAAGTTCTACTGGCTAATCAAGCATTTCGATGATACAACCCTTGACCACTTTCGGAGCCGCTTGGATAAGGATAGCGCCCTGGCGATGATGGAGAGTTTCACTTGCCTGTTGGAGGAAGCGATACGGCTTCAAAAGAAAAGCATACCACCCGAGAGTGAGGAAGGTCAAACCTTTGCCAAAAAGTTTTGGGAAATGGTTATGAAATTTACGGGAGGGGATATCAGTATGCTGTCCAAGCTTATGGAGACGGAAAACCTTCATGGTCCTGACGATGAATGGAAACAAAAACAAGAGATTGCCAATGCCTTTATCGAGCCGGTGTTAGGAGCCTATTTTACGGCATTGGGTTATAATCCGCTGGAGGAGGGAGCAAAATGAGCTATGCCATACAGGTTGACGGGCTAAAGAAAAGTTATGGTGATCTTACGGTACTGAAGGACTTGAATTTTAATGTTATAAAAGGTGAAGTTTTTGCATTGCTTGGTGTAAACGGAGCAGGCAAGACCACAGCCCTTGAATGTATCGAGGGTTTACGAAAGTATGACAGCGGCAGTATCGTGGTGAATGGCAAGGTGGGAATTCAGCTGCAATCGGCATCCCTTCCGGCCCATATCAAGCCCATGGAAGCGGTGCGGTTGTTCGCAAAATGGAATAAATCAAAAATAGACTATTCCATGCTTGCCGCTCTTGGGATTAACGAGTTGGCGAAAAAGCTATACACAGATATGTCAACGGGGCAAAAGCGGCGTTTACACCTTGCTCTTTCCCTGATCAGCGACCCGGATATTGTGTTCCTGGATGAGCCGACTGCCGGACTTGATGTGGAAGGCAGAATATCGCTCCATGACCAAATCCGAAAGCTGAAAGCGCAGGGAAAGACAATCATTTTAGCCAGCCATGATATGGCAGAGGTGGAAAGCCTGTGTGACCGCATTGCTATTTTGAATGGTGGTAATATTGTCTTCCTGGGTACGGTTGCAGAATTAATCTCAAAGATCGGCAGACGCTATACCATTCAAATCAAGACCGGACAAGGGGAAGAAAGTTTTGAATCTGACAATATCGGGGATACTATGCTGACATTGCTTATAGATTTCAAACAGCGGGGAATTGACGTATTGGACATTAAAATAGACAGGGGAACGCTGGAACAGCATTTTATCGATATAGCAAGGGGGAGCGGAGAATGAGCGCATTTTTGTACGGAGCAGTATTACAATGGAAACTGGATATACGGAGCAAATCGCTGTTGATTACCTGTTATGTGGTTCCGCTTTTGTTTTTTGCTATTATGGGAGGGATATTCACATCCATAAACCCGGAGGCCAAGGATACGCTGATTCAATCCATGACAGTGCTGGGCGTATCAACCGGCGCGCTGATTGGTTTGCCGCCTTCCCTTGTAGAAATATATGGAAGTGATATAAAGAAAGTGTACAAGGCCAATGGGGTACCGTTGTATCTTGGTCTGGTTTCGATGTTTTTGTCAGCGTTTATCCATCTGTTGATTATGTGCGCTGTAATATACGTCGTCGCTCCCATTGCCTTTGACGCAGCACAACCGGCAAGCCTGCCCTTGTATTTTGGCTCATTGGCAATCTTTATTGCGGTATCATTGAGTATCGGGAGCGTATTGGGGCTGGCGATAAAAAGTCAGGCAAAACTTACTATGATTTCACAAGTGATATTTCTGCCATCCATTATGCTGTCGGGGATCATGTTTCCCGTTGATTTACTCCCTGGATTTTTTAAGATTGCAGGAGAAATATTCCCTGCGGCCTGGGGATATAAATTGATTGCAGGAGGCGGTTTTTATTTTGGCACCCTGTGGCCTTTAGCGGCGATCTTCTTAGCCGCGGCTATACTGTGTGCTTTTTTCTTGAAAAAATTGCGATCAGAATAAATCTAGAGCAAAATTTTCTCAATGACTTCATAAACATAATGGACACACTGATCCGCATTTGTTTTGAGTAAATTGCTGCAGCGAAAAAATGTGAAGCTATGATTTGCTGCCTCAAACATACTAATATCGTTGATGCTGTCTCCAATACTATATGTTTCAAAATCTTTAGGGAGCAACCGTACTAATTTTTGCAGTCCGCTCCCTTTTGACTGCCCATTTGGAGTAATGCTTAAGGATGGTGTATTCAAGGATACCTCCACCCTGTTTTCAAAAACACATTTTATATCATGGGCAATCCGGAACATTTTTGAAAATTCAGGCTTCGAAGTACGGAATTTGATACCAATCATATCAAATGCTTCGGATTTTCCCGCTTCTGCAATAAGATTGCGGTCCATAGGAAAATATGCAATTCCGTCATATGCCAAAGTTATACCATTAAGAATTCCGCAGCTCAAATGTCTTTTGGAATCGTAGAAGTATACATAATAGTCTCTGAGATATTGACAATACTCTAAGATCTGCATACCCAAGTTATATGAAAATGGCATACTGAATAATTCTTCTCCATGATTGCTGACAATCTGGGTGCCATTGTTTAGTATTAAGTAGTCATATGGAAGTTCATGCTGTTTCATAACGATGTCTGCTTCCAATTTATTTCTGGACGTACAAAAGACAAGCAGATGCCCTGCTTGTCGCATTTTATGCAGCATCTCCAAGTCTTTTTTGGAAATAAGCTGTTCCCCATCAATTACTGTCCCGTCCAAATCACTGAATAAAATCTTCCTCATAAATACAATACTCCTTTAACCGTTTCCAGAGCAGACCTTAAGTTAATAAAATTATAGCGAATATTTTATCTTGTTTCTTTCAATAAAACGGCTTATACTATAATAAAAACGACATTTCGGCCTTTTGTAAAAGAACAGAGAGGAAAGAAGAGGAGGACAGGTATGACAGCAGCCGCATATTCCATTCCGTTAAGCCAAAACGGGCAGGAACTTTTGAAACGAGGAACACCACTTTTTCCCTGCTCCGCATATGAGAGAGAAATTCGTCAACATATTGGCAACGAGATTCCTCCTCACTGGCACCCGGAATTGGAAGTATTTATGTTGGATGAAGGGTGCGTCCGCATATCGCTTATTGATTGTGAATTTGATTTACAGCCCGGAGAAGGCTATTTTGTCAACTCCAATGTCCTTCACGGTGTTTTCTGTCGTTCTGACGGCCCTTGCCGCTATCGCTCCATTGTGTTCGACCCGATCATCGTGTCAGGTGCCCCTGGAAGCGCTTTTGATATGCTGTATGTCCGCCCCTTTACAGAGCAGGGCGCCCCGATCTGGTTACTGCGTCCAGATGACAAATGCGGCAGTCCCTCCATTGCCGAACTCTTTGGGATGGCTCACTATGCTTGCGAAAATGAGCCGGAGGGATATGAGTTCTCGGTTCGAGATGCGCTGTCCCGTATCCTCCTGCAGCTGAAAGGACGTTCACGGGAGAATTCCGGCAGGCTGGCTGCTCAGCAGGAGCTTCGCATGAAACAGATGCTCTCTTGGCTGGATGAGCATTACAGCGATCCGGTAACTGTCTCCCAGCTGGCCAATGCCGCCGGTATCTGTGTCAGGGAATGTCAGCGCCTCTTTTCTAATTTTCTTCATGATACTCCGATGCAGTATCTGGCACGCCGTCGCATCGCTGCTGCCGCCGAGCTATTGGCATCCACCGATTTACCCATTACCCAGGTGGCGATGTGCTGCGGTTTTGAGACCCCCAGCTATTTTGCAAAACAGTTTAAAGGAATAACCGGAGTGACTCCCCGGGAATACCGTCTTCAGAGTTTAAGGATAAAACCAGATAAACTTTGGTATGAGAGGCCATTGTTTAATGAGAGGAGGAGATTAACGTGAAGTACATACCCAACGGTATTTCCATCCTCCGTATTTTTATTTCCATCGCTTTAATCTTCTTGCTTCGCTACCCGGGTTTATTCCTGACAGGATATTTTATTTGCGGTATTAGTGATATGGCGGATGGATATTTAGCCCGCCGTTACAAATGGGAGACCAGGCTTGGCGAGCAATTGGACAGCTTGGGTGATGCCGCCTTTTATGGAGTTATTCTATATCTGTTGATGGCCTGTACCGATATAGTTAAGGCGGAATGGGCAGTCATCGGTATAGCCATCGTCATGGTTTTCAGAGCAGCCAATTTCATAATTACAAGGACAAAATTTAAAACCTGGGGAGGAATGCATACTTGGGGAAACAAGGCTGCCGGCATCCTTTCCTACTTATATGTGTCAGATGTTCTTATCCGCAGTACGATTTCATTTCTTCCAGGGCTTGCGCTCTGCTTTATTGCGTTTGCTTCCTCCCTGGAAGAAATGGTCATTCTCTTGACATCAAAGCAATATAATGCCAATCGGAAAAGTCTTTTTATAAAATGAACGTTCCATACAGGGCCTCGCATTCTAGAACAGCATCTGGCTTTGGGATCGTTTGCTTTCCATTAATAGCCATAAGGGAATAAAAAGGGGTATGAAAATCAAGGAGTCGATTTTCGTACCCCTTTTTATTCAATATAAATAAACTGGCAGAAATTTTTCCAAAGCTTTACTTTATCAATTTTTGTCGATTAATGGCCTCTATTTCTTGAAATACATGGAAGCTCATGGTAAAATAAAGCAAAGAATATTGTAATATGGATGATTTACCTTAGGGAGGCTGGGGGAAAAGAAATGAGCAAAATATCCGGCAAATATAAATATCATTTCTCAGACAGGCTGAAGGAACAACTCTATCGGATTTCGGACTACCCCTTAACCGTTGTTGAGGCACCATCCGGTTTCGGAAAACAACAGCAGTAAGGGAGTATCTAAAAAAGGAACTTTCCGGAGCAGCCTGTGAATGGTATATCTGTTTGGGCGAACCGGCTTCTGCGGCATGGATGGGAATCTGTGAGCTGTTTTCCAATGTAGACAGGAAAGCCACGGATGAACTAAAAAACCTGAAGATGCCGGTGATGGATACCCTGTCATGTGTGACGGCAATCTTAAGAAGCTTAAGCTGTCAAAAGGAAACCTATTTAGTCATAGATAATTACCAGCTTATTAACTGCAATATTCAACGTGAGTTGATAAGCGCATTTTCCATCCATGGAAAACCTAACCTGCATATGATTTTTATAACACAGAAACTGGAAGTCAGACGGCGCTTTTTTGTACATAACAACGATATATATACAATTGATTCATCTACCTTTTTCTTTGACAGGGAGGGGATCGCGAGTTTATTCCGCATGGAGGGCTTGCGTCTTACGCAGAGTGAATTGGAAAGAATATTTATGTGCACGGAGGGCTGGATATCGGCGATCCGCCTGCAAATGATCAATTTCAAGGAAACAGGCTCCTTTGTTTATTCGGCGGGCATAGAACAATTGGTGGAAACCGCCGTCTGGAACAGGCTGGCTCCCATAGAACAGGATTTTTTGCTGAAGGTATCGGTATTTGACAGCTTTACAGCACGCCAGGCAGCGGCAATGCTGGAATATGACATTACGCCGGACAAAATAGAGAGAGACTTGAGGACCAACGATTTTATCCGGTATTTCCCGGAAAAACACTCGTTCATTATACACAGCATATTATTGGACTACCTGCGGAGCCGCTTCTATCACTATCAGACGGAAGAGTATCAGAAACAGGTATTCCATAAAGCCGGAACGGCCTGTGCTGACGTGAAGCAGTATTGCTCCGCTGCCGGTTTTTTCTATAAGGTTGGAGATTTCGAAGCAATCCTGTCCCTGCCCTTCACACGCAAATATTTAGATGAGCAAAAGGAGAAATGTGAGAGAGAACTTCTGGCGGCGATCATTAAGGAATGTCCGGAAGAGACGTTATGCAAATACCCGTTCGCAATGCTTACCTTTGGCTATTATGCTTTTTTAACCGGACAGTACGATATATATATAAAGCAGTGCCGGCTGCTTCGTTCACTGGTTCAGAGAAAAACGAATTTTGCACAGGAGGAAATCAGGAAAATAAACGGTGAACGTATTCTCTTGGAAACCCTGGGAGAATTCAATGATATTTCCAAAATGCAGGAAGGCTATAGAACCGCTTGGGAGATCTTGGACGGGCAATCCGATATGATAGAAAATGGTATTCCCTGGCTGTCTGTTTCCCCCAGTGTCTTTGGCATGTTTTGGCGTGAAGCCGGCTTTAGTTATGTCATGCAGGCGGAGGTTATGCTTTTGCGGGGAGAGGATGAGGAAGCGGAAATTCTTTGCCATAAGGCCCTCTATGAAGCACGCGGTTACCGGCAGACCAGCATCTGTCTTTATGCGGAGCTGACCCTCGCCCGGGTTTTTATTTTGCGGGGAGAGGAAGGAAATTTTTCTGCGTCGGTCAGGAATATCCAGGAATATGCAAAGGAAAATCCAAGCCTGTCCATACAACGTATGATAGATTTATGCATGTCAATTATAAGTCTATTGCTGGGAACCAGGGATTATATCGCAACCTGGATCTATAACATGGAAAGCATAAAAAAATTTCTATATGCCCACGTTGTTCCTTTTGCGCAAATACTGTATTTGAGGCAAGCTGGACATTCATTCAAGGAGTGAACTGGCTTCGAAGGAATTTTGATAATATTCCTGAATTAGTAGAATTTTACCGGAATGCAATTATTAATACCTTATATACTGCAAAAGCCAGGGACCCTTACTCCGGAAGAATGGGAGGAGATGAAGCGGTTCTTGAGATTGGAAGTAACGCAGGAAAGCAATTTGATCCGGAGACCGCAGGCCTTTTGATTGAAATAGTCACGAAAAAATCATAGGAGAACCGGAAAGGAGTTCAAGGGAGGACTCTATCATGAATACACTGAAACAGAATAGGAATCATAATACCTTTACTTGGGAAAGCCTTGGTGATATTAAAAAGGGTGTTATTACTCATAATCAGTTAAATCATATTTTCGGAATATTGGCTTTAATAATTTCATAAAAGCACCCATGATG
>JAEWPN010000201.1 GCA_023399455.1 Bacillota bacterium | reverse complement strand
TCGGAAAGTTCCACTTCACAGGTCACCTGAGTGTCTCCGAGAAGTACATTCTGCGGCTCGAGGATCTTACCTCCTCCGCTGTAATAGCATTTTATCTCTGTGGATGCGAGATTGCTTCCCGTTACCGTAACCTTATATTTTCCCGCCTCCGCATTCAGGTACGGTCCGTAGGTATTTCCATAGGGGTGGATAATCCATGCGCCGTCCACCACCTCTCCGTTATTCATGAACTGGCCGCTTTCAAGCTCATAGCGGTAGGTGGTCAAGTCTTTCCCGGTAAGGGGCTCCATATCTCCGAGAGGAGCACTGCATCCGACGATCAGTCCGTCTATTTCATAATAATTCATTTCGTAATTCAGGCACTTCTGCGCCTCATTCTTGAAAAAGATAAAAATGGTATCCGCCGGAAGCTCCTGCAGGGCCGTATCCCGAGCTACGATTTCCTTATCCCCGATGGATCTGGCGAAATAGAAATTGCTCAAGGTCAGCCCGTAATCTGACCCATAATCACCGAAGGAAAACAATAGCTTTCTGCTGTTTGCCACATCCGATACAAAGCATATATGCGCTGCATCCGTCTCCTCGGCGATCATTCTCCAATCCTCTGAGGGCAATAATGTCTGGTAGCTGTCCACCTTATTGTATATCTCATTCTTCTTGGCCAGCATTCCCCTGATATCTGCAATCTGTAAAAGCAGGCAAATCGTCAGCAAAATACCCTTCGCCCTCTTGCCTGCCACCTTTATATCCAGGCATATTGCACCAAGCACGAGCAGATATACCATCGGCCATATCAGGCGTCCCGTGGCCCGAAAGATACTCCACATTTTATAAATAAATCCCGGAACGGGCAGCTCATATAATACCTTGTCATTGTACATCACGATATTAGAAGCTGATACAATAAGGGTAACCATGATGATAAGTACATATGCCAGCTCCCGGATATGCGCCTTGATCCATATGGATATACGCACTTTCTTCATTGCCGCACTGCTCAGCCATAGACATACGGAGATAAAAAGCAGCACCAGAATTCCAAGTCCTAAGTAGGCGAAGCCCTCGTATTGGCTGTCCGTATAGGGCATGTCCTTCCAATAACCGGACCATCCCTGGGGATTAAAAAATCCGTTCAAATTAAAGCTGTAATACCCTACTCCGTCATTTCCGGCCTTCATTCCCGATCCAAAGCCCCCCAGAAGGAAAACCACGGCCAAAGCTGCCCCAATGTAGGATAAAAAAGGCAGCAGCACTTTCCACTTTTTCTCTCCTCTCACGAAATCGATCAGCATAAATCCGAGAAGGATAATTCCGCACATGGGCAGAAAATATATGTGAATGCTACCGCACAGCGCCCCTACTATTGCCCAGCCGATCAGCGCATTCTTCGTCTTCCCAAATACTTCATCGTAATATACGATAAAGGTAAGCGCCAGCAGACATAAAAAGTGAGCGGAAAGCGATGTCATCCAGTACATTCTGTCAATAAACGCGGGACTCAGTATAAACAACATACCGCCCAGCACTATCAAAAAATCGTTCTTCAAATATTTCTTCACAAGAATCGCACCGATTCCGCCCTGAAGCATGAAACATAATAGACCGAACCATCCAAAATACTGAAACTGCGCCGGCAGCAAAAAGCGAACCGCCTTGAAAAACACTGCAAAAAGCGGTATGGAGTCGGTAAAGATAACAGAGGTCGCATTAGGATATGCCATCGTATCGATGAGTCCGAGGGGAAATTTCCAGCCCGCATGTCTGAAAAATTTCCAGCCAAGATAGTGCTGTGTCAAGTCTCCGTCTTCGCTGGTCATCAGCCAGTCCGTATAGCAGGGATTCAAAATATGTATGCCGTAAATCAATACAAATACTGCCGCTCCCAACAGCGCACAAATCCACACAGGCTTATTTTCAACAAACTTCTTTTTCATTTTTATACCCATGCTCCTTTCAACCTTATACCCCATGTCCGCTCCGACGGATTCAAAATTTTTTCAGTCTTCCTACACAATATTAATACATGCTGGAGCTAAAGTCAAAAGCAGAATTGTCAAACGAAAGGAGGTGTGTTACAGTTAACTTTATAAAATATCGGAGGTATACACATGATAGCCACCACAAAAAGCAAAGTATTCATCCATAAATTTTTATCCAAATGTTACTCATTCCGCAGAGAAGGCTGCATTTTTCTCCTTCTCCTCCTATCGTTTCTTAGTCAGGCGCCGTCCGCCCTTCATGATTGGAACAGCGGCTGGTATGTAATGGACTATTCTCTCGGCTTCGATTCCAGGCTGCTCATCGGTTCCCTGCTGCGTTTGTTTTATCCGGACTATTTGCCTGCTGAAAGCGCATATACTTTTGTATTTTGTTCCATTATCGTATTTCTCATGCTTATTTCCTATGTCCTCGGTTCAGCCCTAAGAAGAACGAACAAGCTTCCTGCGAACACAGCTTTGCTCCTTCTGATCACACTTTATCTGCTGAGCCCAGGTTCTCCTGCTTACCTGTGGACCAGTGAAAATATGGGTAGATTCGACCTGTATCTCATCATGCTGACCGTTTTCGCCGCCATTCTTTACATAAAAATATCTTCTGTGACAATACGGCTGATTTCCTTTACCATTATCGGGCTCATAGCCCTCTGCGTTCACCAAGTATTTATGTTTATTTTCCTGCCGCTTTTATTTACCATGTTTGTGGATACCGTCTCTGAAAAGTGCAGAAAATCCGATTTTGTTCTGGGAATCCAAGGCCTTTTTCTTTTGTGTA
>JAEWPN010000184.1 GCA_023399455.1 Bacillota bacterium | reverse complement strand
ATTATATATCTTCATGGCAAGTGCGCCTGAAATTCCATACTTTTGCAGAAATACCATAGCCTCCCGCATATCCTTTTTTTCTTCCATCTGAACTGCGATTTCCCGCGCTTTTCTCTCGCTGATACCCTTAATTTCTGCCAGACGCTCCGGCTCCTCTTCGATGATCCGAAAGGTATCCTCACCAAACATTTTTACGATTCGGGCCGCCAATGCTTCGCCGATTCCTTTGATTGCACCGGAGCCAAGGTATCTCTCCATGCTGATGACATCATCCGGGGCCGCAATCTGATAACTTTCTACTTTGAGCTGTCTGCCGTAGACGGGATGCTCTACATAGTTCCCATCAATCTGAAGAGTCTCGCCCTGGTCTATGGTTCTGAACATGCCTACGCAGATAATTTCCTCCTGCCCGCTCACCATATTCATGACCGTGTAGCCATTTTCGTTGTTCCGGTATATGATATGTTCAACATACCCTTTTACATTTTCCATATATCCAATCTCTCTCCTTTGACACGAAAAAGCATTCGATTGTTGTCTAAATATAGGACAAAAAAACGCAAAAAGGCTGCTTAAATAAGCAGCCTCATCATTCAATAATCATATAACCTTACAAATCATAATTTCGCTTCATCTGCTCAAAGAGCATCTGTGCAAGACCGAGTCCTTCCTTTTCCGTAGATGTGCTCGCCAATTCCTGCAAGGTGCTATCTTTAAAATAGTCTACCAGTGAATCGTTAGGTGTTGAATCCTCATCTTTAAATACATCCACCGTCTTCTGCATCTCTTTAAAAATCTGCTCTAAAAAGTAAGACTCGAATTCTTTACATGCCGCCAAAAGCTCTTCATCGGAAGACTGGGAATAATCCTTTGTCTTAATATGAGTATCCAGCTTACTGGAGGCCTGAGAGGATAAATAACTCGTATATGCAGAAGAAATACCGCTTCCAATATCCATTATATAGTACTCCTTTCATCCTCTTAGCGCTTCAAGTTGTTCGCCTGCTGAAGCATTTCATCCGAGGTAGTAATCGCTTTGGAATTCATCTCGTAAGCTCTCTGCGCAACGATAAGGTTTACCATCTCATCCGCCACCTTGACATTAGAGCCTTCTAAGTAGCCCTGAATGACCTTGCTCATAGTAATACCCGTGCTGGTCGCTTCGTTAATCGCGGCCCCGCTGGCACCGGTAACAGCCCAGAGGGAATCTCCTTGTCTTTCCAAGCCTTCGGGATTGCGGAACTGAAAGGTTCCAATCTTAATGCCCAATGATTGTGCGTTGTTATTTATATCAGGATACATAAGCGTTCCATCAGAAGAAATCGTAATCAAGTTCGTCATGAATGAGCTCGCCAGCGCTATGGTTCTGCCTTGTGAATCCAGAACCGGATTTCCATCCGTAGTTGTCAGCATGATTCCGCCGCTGGAAGATAATCCCCATGTAAAATCCCCGTTTCTTGTATAATTAATCTCATCATTTCCATTTCTGACTGCAAAAAATCCGTCGCCTTCAATGGCAAACGAGGTTCCGCTTTCGGAAGCGATAAGACTTCCCTGCGTAAATATCTGATTGATAGAAGAATTACGCACGCCCAAACCTACCTGCGAAGTAACCGGCTTAGGATCTCCGTCTGCCGTAGTCGTCTTCGTCTGCAAGGTTTGATATAATAAACTTTTAAACTGAGATACCTGCGCCTTGTAACCCACCGTATTTACGTTAGCAAGGTTGTTCGCAATCGTATCTACGTTTGTCTGTTGTGCATTCATTCCGGTTGCCGCTGACCATAAACTTCTAACCATTCTTCACCCTCCTACAGCTTTCCGAGCTGATTTACAGCAATTTCCAAGCTGCTGTCGTAAGTCTGAATCACCTTCTGATTCGTTTCATAAGCTCTCGATACATTTATCATATTCGTCATCTCTGTTACCACTGAAATATTGGAGGATTCCAGATAGCCCTGATTCACCTTCGCCGTAGCGTCCTGAAATCTGTAGCCGTCTACCGTCTGGAAATAATTATCTCCAAACTTCTCCAAATAATCATAATCAACAAAGTCACGTATCCTTAAAGTTGCCACAGGAGAATTATCATCTCCCTGCATGATATTGCCCGAAGTATCTACTCTGAAATCGAGAAGAGGATCCAGCTTGATTCGTCCGCCCGTCATGCCCAGGACATAATCGCCGTCATGAGTTACCAGATAGCCTTGTGAATCCATAGCAAAGCTTCCGTCACGAGTATATTTTGTCGAGATATCGCCTTCCTTATCGGTATACTGCACCGTGAAGAATCCTTCTCCCGACAACGCCAGATCGAATGCGTTTTCCGTTCCCTTCACCGGTCCCTGCGAATAATCCGTATAGCCCTCTCCTATCTTAACCCCCAGATTATTTACGCCCAATCCCTTTGCCGTCCCGCGCCCCTCGGACATATCTTTGATCTTGTAAGCGAGCACATCGTCAAAGGCTTGACTGGTGGCTCCTTCTTTCTTATATCCGTTGGTATTCGCATTTGCCAGGTTATTGGTAAGGACGTCCATCCTGTGTTGCTCATTTACCATTCCCGTATAGGCAGTGTATAAACCCTTAACCATATGACTACTCCTTTTACCCTCAGTATATTATTTATTCCCTTTTCCCTTTTATCAACCTATCGAATAATAGATTGCTATCGGATGACAGGTTACCATCACCCAATGAATTAGTCCTCTTTATATCCTGCTAAAAATTCCACATATTTACCGGTTCCGATTGCAACGGCTGTCATAGGATCCTCTGCCGTCATCGTGTTGATTCCCGTCTTAGAGGCTATTAAATCCTCCAATCCGCGAAGCAGGCTTCCACCTCCGGTAAGAACAATGCCTCTGTCCGCGATATCCGCTGCCAATTCCGGCGGCGTCTTCTCCAGCACACTGTGTATCGTCTCCACGATCTGTGCCGTCGTCTCGCGAAGTGCCTCCTCCGTCTCCTCAGAAGAAACCTTTACCGTTCTAGGCAATCCGGTTACGAGGTTACGGCCTCTGACATCCATATAATCCACCTCGGAACGCTTATAAGCAGAACCGATTTTTATCTTCAAATCCTCCGCCGTCCGTTCACCAATCAGCAGATTATGTTTCTTTCTCATATAACGAACGATAGCTTCGTCGAAATCATCTCCTGCTATCTTAATGGAGGCGCTTACTACAGTACCTCCCAAAGAAATAACGGCAATGTCTGAGGTTCCTCCTCCGATATCGACGATCATATTTCCACAAGGCTTGGAAATATCAATTCCCGCCCCAATCGCTGCAGCAATCGGCTCTTCAATAATGGAAACCTCTCTGGCTCCCGCCTGATAAGTCGCATCCTCTACCGCCTTCTTCTCTACCTCGGTCACTCCGCTCGGCACGCACACCGCAATACGGGGCTTACGAAACGTTTTTTTGCCTAGCGCTTTCTGGATAAAATACTTCATCATCTTCTCTGTCACTCTGTAATCCGAGATAACGCCTTGTCTAAGCGGCCTTACTGCTACAATATTTCCGGGGGTCCTGCCGAGCATCAGTCTCGCATCTTCGCCAATCGCCCTTATTTTGTCGGTATCCCTGTCAAAGGCTACCACGGAGGGTTCCTTAAGCACTACGCCCTTCCCTCTGATATATACTAAAATGCTCGCTGTTCCCAAATCAATTCCTATGTCTGTATACTGCATATGTTAAACCCCTTTCTTAGTGTCCTATCTCATGCAAAATCTATCTTCATATTTTCCAAAATATCTTTAAGCCAAACGCACACAGCTATTATACCTTAAAGATTCGGTTTTTCAAAGGGGTTTCACAAAATTTTATAAAAAAATCAGACACAGCAAATGAAAGCGGTTCCTTCCGCCTCACTTGCCGCCTCCATGCTTTTTCCTATTTCTTATGTTATCGGCTGATTTTACCGATTACTTGAGGGATTTTTTATCTTTTTTATATCGTTCCAGCATTTTTTTGATGTAAAATCCGGTATAGGATTTGGGATTTTTTGCCACTTCCTCCGGCGTTCCTTCTGCAATAACAGTTCCTCCCTTGTCTCCGCCCTCCGGTCCGATGTCGATGATGTAGTCCGCCGTTTTTATGACATCCAGATTATGCTCGATGACAACCACCGTGTTTCCGCCGTCGGCCAGCTTGTGCAATATCTCCGTCAGCTTGTGGACATCCGCGAAGTGAAGTCCCGTAGTCGGTTCATCCAATATATAAATCGTCTTTCCTGTACTTCTTTTGCTAAGCTCCGTCGCCAGCTTAATCCTCTGTGCCTCGCCTCCTGATAGGGTGGTGGAGGGCTGCCCCAGCTTCACATAGGACAGACCTACGTCGTTTAAGGTTTCTATCTTCCTTCTAATGGAAGGCACATTTTCAAAGAATCCTACGGCTTCCTCCACTGTCATATCCAGCACATCGTAAATGCTCTTTCCCTTGTACCTCACATCGAGAGTTTCCCTGTTATAACGTTTCCCGCCGCACACCTCACAGGGAACATAAACATCCGGTAAAAAGTGCATCTCGATCTTAATAATCCCATCTCCGCTGCAGGCTTCACATCTTCCGCCCTTTACATTGAAACTGAAACGGCCTTTTTTATATCCCTTCGCTTTCGCATCGGCAGTCGTCGCGAATAAATCGCGAATCTGATCGAATACTCCCGTATACGTGGCCGGATTGGACCGCGGCGTCCTTCCGATTGGAGACTGGTCTATATCGATGACCTTATCCAGCTGTTCGATTCCGTCGATACCCGCATGCTTTCCCGGAATAGCCCGTGCACGGTTCAAATCCCTGGCCAGATGCTTATAGAGAATTTCATTAACAAGGGAACTTTTGCCGGAACCGGACACTCCAGTCACACAGGTCATAACTCCGAGGGGAAATTTTACATCCATCCCCTTCAAATTATTTTCCTGAACTTTGCGTACGGTTAGCTGTCCGGAAGGAACACGACGCTTCTCCGGTATCGGTATCTGTAACTTGCCGCTCAAATACTGTCCGGTTATGGAATCCGGAGTGTTCATAATCTCCTCTGCAGTTCCCTGCGCGATCACCTCACCGCCATGGGAACCGGCTCCCGGTCCGATATCCACAATATAATCTGCCGCCAGCATCGTATCCTCATCGTGCTCAACCACCAGCAAAGTGTTTCCCATATCTTTCAGATTACGCAGCGTATTCAAAAGCTTATCGTTATCCCTTTGATGCAGGCCGATGCTGGGCTCATCCAATATATAGCATACTCCCACCAGTCCGGAGCCAATCTGAGTCGCAAGACGGATTCTCTGTGCCTCGCCGCCGGAAAGAGTTCCCGTAGCTCTGGACAGAGACAGATAATCCAGCCCTACATCGATTAAAAAGCCGACTCTGGCGTTAATCTCCTTCAAAACCTGCTTGCCAATCATTTGCTGTTGTTTGGTAAGCTCCATTTCACTTAGGAATTTATGAAGCTTCCTTATGGAAAAAGAAGTAATCTCATATATATTCTTATCATTGACGGTAACAGCCAAAGCCTCCTCCTTCAACCTCATCCCCTTACATTTCTTACACGGAATGATGTTCATGAAGGTTTCGTACTCCTGTTTGGAGCTCTCGGAACCCGTTTCCCGGTAACGCCGTTCCACATTTCTAACCAGTCCTTCAAAAGCCACCGGATATACTCCCTGCCCTCTCTGTCCCTTATAATACACCTTAACCTCTTTGCCGCCGGTACCATGAATCAATATCTGTTTCACCTTATCGGGATATTCTTCAAAGGGAGTGTCCAAATCGAAATCATACTCTCTGCCAAGTGCCTGAAGAATCGCATTGCTGAAACTGCCCGGATCGTTGCAGGACTGCCAGCCCATTACCGCGATCGCACCCTGATTGATACTTAGCCGCTTATCTGGGATCATCAAATCCACATCGAATTCCATCTTGTATCCCAGTCCAAAGCATTCCGGACAAGCCCCGAAGGGATTGTTAAAGGAAAAGCTTCTAGGCTCTATCTCGCTGACACTCACGCCACAGTCCGGGCAGGAAAAGCTCTGACTGAAGGTCAGCATTTCTCCCTCCAGTACATCCACAAATAGAAGCCCCTCCGCCAGCTCCAATACGTTTTCAATAGAATCCGTTAATCTTCTTTCAATTCCAGGCTTTACTACCAGTCTGTCTACTATCACTTCAATATTATGCTTTATATTTTTATCCAGCTTAATTTCTTCCGACAGCTCGTACATATTACCGTCTACACGAACGCGGACGTATCCGCTCCTCTTCGCCCGCTCGAATACCTTGGTATGCTCGCCTTTACGGCCCCTTACTACCGGAGCCAGCAATTGAATTCTCGTTCCCTCCGGCAGTCCCATAATCTGGTCTGTCATTTGATCCACAGTCTGTTTTTTAATCTCTTTTCCGCAGGAAGGACAGTGGGGAATACCAATCCTCGCATACAAAAGACGGAAATAGTCATAAATCTCCGTTACCGTTCCAACCGTGGAACGGGGATTGCGGTTGGTAGATTTCTGATCGATAGAAATTGCAGGCGACAAGCCTTCTATCTTCTCCACATTAGGCTTCTCCATCTGTCCGAGAAACTGTCTCGCATAAGATGATAAAGACTCCATATAACGCCTCTGCCCCTCCGCATAAATCGTGTCGAACGCCAGAGAAGACTTTCCTGAGCCGGACAGACCGGTCAATACCACCAATTCATTCCTCGGAATATCCACATCGATATTTTTCAGGTTATGTTCGTTCGCCCCCCGTATTTTAATATACTCTCTTCGGGGAAGCATTTTCTTGCTTTCTTTTTCGATACCGCTTTCCATAATAGCCTCCATATTGTGTTACTGTTCACTCCGTTCTCAGTAACCATATCCTTTCCTTCGTTTTCCATGACTTTTCAAATGTCATTCTTCTATCGATGCAAGCTGCTTTTTCAGCTCTACCATCTTGTCACGCAACTCTGCTGCAGCCTCGAAGTTCAAGTCCGCCGCCGCCTGCTTCATCTTCTTCTGAACATCTCCTATCAGCTTCTCCAGTTCCTGACGGTCCATAGATTCCGGATCCTTCTCGAAACGCAATTCTTCCTTTTCTATTACCTTGGATATGCTGATCAAATCCCTTACCGCCTTCTTGATCGTCTGAGGAGTTATTCCGTGCTCATCATTGTATTTCTTCTGTATTGCACGCCGGCGCTCCGTCTCCGAAAGCGCTGCACGCATAGAGTCCGTAATTTTATCCGCATACATGATTACATGACCTTCAGCATTTCGCGCTGCACGCCCTATCGTCTGTATCAGCGATGTCTCAGAGCGCAGAAATCCCTCCTTATCCGCATCCAGTATGGCCACCAGCGAAATCTCAGGGATATCCAAGCCCTCCCTCAGCAGGTTGATGCCCACCAGTACATCGAAAACATCCAAACGCATATCACGGATAATCTCTGCGCGTTCCAGAGTATCGATATCGGAATGGAGATATTTCACGCGGATGCCCACTTCCTTCATGTAATCCGTCAAATCTTCCGCCATACGCTTAGTGAGCGTAGTGACTAACACTTTATGCTTCTTCTCCACCTCTTTGTTCACTTCGGAAACAAGGTCGTCGATCTGTCCTTCCACCGGACGCACGTCCACCTCGGGGTCCAGCAGTCCCGTAGGCCGGATAATCTGCTCCGAACGCAGCAGTTCATGGTCACTCTCGTAATTAGAAGGGGTTGCAGAAACAAACAAAAGCTGGTCGATATGACTCTCAAATTCTTCAAAATTGAGCGGACGGTTGTCCAGTGCAGAGGGCAGACGAAACCCGTAATCCACCAAGGTATTCTTTCTGGAACGGTCGCCGGCAAACATTCCCCGTATCTGAGGAACCGTCATGTGAGATTCGTCTATAATGATCAGATAATCATCCTTAAAATAGTCCATAAGCGTAAGCGGTGTAGCACCCGGATCCATTCCGTTCAAATGTCTGGAATAGTTCTCGATGCCGGAACAAAAGCCCGTCTCTCTGAGCATTTCGATATCGAAGTTGGTGCGCTCCGAAATCCTCTGGGCCTCTAACAGCTTGTCCTCGCTCTTGAAGTAACGAACTCTTTCCTCCAGCTCCGCTTCGATATTCTTGCAGGCTGCTCCTATCTTTTCCTGAGATACCACATAATGAGACGCCGGGAAAATGGCCACATGCTCCAAAGCCGCATGTACCTGTCCGGTAAGCGGGTCCGTCTCCGCGATACGTTCGATTTCATCACCGAAAAACTCCACCCGAATCAGGTAATCACCACCCTGCGCCGGATAAATCTCCACACTGTCACCCCGCACGCGAAAGCATCCTCTGTCCACATCCATATCGTTCCTGTCGTACTGTATGTCGATTAATTCTCTGATGACCCGGTCTCTGTCCTTTATCATTCCAGGCCTGAGCGATACGATCATCTCCTGATAATCGTCAGGGCTTCCCAAACCATAAATACAGGAAACGCTGGCCACCACCACTACATCCCTTCGTTCCGTCAAAGAAGCTGTCGCCGAAAGGCGCAGCTTATCGATCTCATCGTTTATAGAGGAATCCTTCGCTATATACGTATCGGAAGAGGGGACATAAGCCTCCGGCTGATAATAATCGTAATAAGAGACAAAATATTCCACCGCATTGTCCGGAAAGAACTCTCTGAATTCCCCGTACAACTGCCCCGCCAGCGTCTTATTATGTGCGATGATCAGCGTCGGTTTATTCAAAGCCGTTATAATATTCGCCATTGTAAATGTCTTGCCCGAACCGGTAACTCCAAGCAAGGTCTGAAATTGATTTCCGTTCTTAAAGCCTTCTACCAGTTCGGCAATCGCCTGGGGCTGATCACCGGTAGGAGCATATTCTGATACCAAGTGAAAGTGATCCATAGAATTCTCCTTATCATATCATGATAATTATCATATTTATTACAAATTTTATGCTGCAATGAGCTTTTCCGTATTATACGAAATCTATTCTACCACAAAGAATAATAAAAGTACAGAACAAATTAGAACATTTGTTCTGTACTTTCTACCATTATATTTCTTAATATTTAATTGGTCACAGCAGCGATCTTCTCCGCGATGATTTCCTTCGCGCGCTCCAACTGGTTATCGTAGCCATTGCTGTAATACTGGTCGCTATCGAACTCACATACCTCATCCGGTTCGATGCCGATTCCGTGAATATTGTTACCCTTCGGTGTAAAATAACTGCTTACTGTGAGCTTAAGAGCCGTTCCATCCGACAGCGAAAGCACTCTCTGCACGATTCCCTTTCCAAATGTGGTAGTTCCCACCAGCTCTCCTATACCATAGTCCTTAATAGCTCCCGCCAATATTTCCGATGCGCTGGCCGAATATCCGTTAACGAGAACGACCAAGGGCAAATCGAACACTTTCGTTCCATCGCCGGAATATTCTGTCCGGTTTCCTTCTCTGTCCTCCGTATATACGATCAAGCCCTTGGGGAGCATTTGTCTGGCGATTTCCGTAACCGTACTTAGGTTGCCGCCCGGATTCGAGCGCAGATCCAACACCAGGCCCTGCATACCTTGCCCCCGCAGAACTGCCATGGCCTCCGTGAACTGGTCTAAGGTAATATCATCGAATTCCGTAATCTGAAGATAGCCGATGCTGCCTGTAAACATTTCATAGTTGACCGTAGGACTCTCTATCTTTCTGCGCTCTATATCGAACTCAAGATAATCGTTTTCACCCTCTCTGTATAAGGTAAGGTGTACCGTCGTTCCTTCGAGTCCCTTGATTTTGCTCACTATCTCCGAAAGCTCCAGCCCCTGCACATCCACATCATCTACCTTATATATGATGTCTCCGGCACGAAGCCCTGCCTCCTGTGCAGGCGACCCCTCCATTGCACCGCTAATTTGTGCCAGACCGGATTTCTGATCAACAATACTTACATAGGCGCCTATGCCGTAATAGATGCCCTCCGTCTCCTCCATCAGCCGCTGAACATCCTCCTGCGTATAATAAGTGGAATACGGGTCGCCCAAAGATCCCACTACGCCCTCGTACATTCCGTCAATCATCTTCTGTACATCGACATCCTCTTTGTAATAATAAGTGCCTATGGCATCCTCAATGGCGCGCAGCTTCGACATCGTGAGGTCGCTTACGATTTCCTCCGGAGCCGCCATTTCCGCACTTGCAACCTCGCTGGCCTCTTTTAATTGATACGTCGTATAAATCTGCTTCACCGTGAATATACAGCTCGCAATTAAGAGGCTGAGAAGCACTCCTGTAAAGATTCCGCCGAAAAAACCGCCTTTTCCGGTTTTCTCCTGAAGATTATTGTTATTTTTCTTATCGTTCTCCGGGCTATTCTTATATTCCTCAGAATTATTGTTTAAATTATATTTCATTACTATCATCTCCAATTATTTACTCAAGTAGTTCCAAGGTGAAACATAACTTCCGTTTAAACGTACGCTGAAATGGAGATGGTTGCCTGTCGAACGACCTGTCGAACCCACCGCAGCAATATTTTGTCCCTTTGTTACAAAATCGCCTTTTGAAACATAAAGCGCAGATGCATGCATATAAATCGTATACAACCCATCACCATGATCGATCATAATATAATTACCCATGGATCCGCTGTAATCCGAAGCTACTACATTTCCATCGTATGCGGCTACAATCGGCGAGCCCCCAGGAGCCGCCATATCCACACCGTTGTGAAACTGCTCCACTCCTAGTATTGGATGTATACGGGTGCCGTAATCGTCGCTGATTCTCGTATAGGACGGCGCAGGCCAGCTAAAAATACCTCCGTCGTACCTCAGGTTATTTTCTTCCGCCAGCTTCGCCTTTTCTTCGGCAACCGCCTTCTCCAGCGCTGCTATAGTCTCGTTCTGTTCCGCAATATCGGCTTCATATTCTGCGATTGCAGCCTCTTTATTCGTTATATCGGTAGAAACTTCGGTAATCGTCCTTTCCTTTTCGTCTATCAGCTCTCCTAAGGAAGCTTCTTCCTGCTCAACTCCCGATCTGGCTTCCTCCAGATAGGCTCTGTCTTCCTCAAGCTGCTCCTTATATAACTCAATCATCTTTCGCGTTGCTACATATTCATCCAGCATCTTTCTGTCATAAGAGGAGAGCATTTCGATATACTCCGCCTTATTTAACATTTCACCGAAGCTGGAAGAAGAAAAAATCAGCTCCATGTATAGGTTATCGCCCTTTTCATACATGAACTTAATTCTTTTTTTCATCGCTTCGTATTGATTTTCCTGATCCTCCACCGCCACTTCCAGTTCCTGCTCCGTCACTGAAATTTCTTCTTCCTTTTCTGCTATCTTATCCTTTAAATCGGCAATCTTTTCCTGAATAGTCTTAAGCTGTCCGTCGAGCTGGGTCACATAAGCGGTCAGATCATTCTTTGAGGCTTCAAGCTCTTCTTTTATCTTCTTAACATCTGTAAGATTCGACTGCAGCTTATTTTTCAATTCCCGCGCATTTTCTATTTCTTCTTCCTTCTGCTTGATACTGTCGTTCGTAAGCCCGGAAGCCTGAGCGTCAATCGAAGCCGGAATAAAGAGAAACGCCGCCTGAACGATGACAGGAATGCAAAGCACAGCGCACAGAATCTTCCTCCATTGTTTCATATGCAATATTCCCTATACTCTTAAGTGCTTTCTGACAGTTACGATACTTCCAAG
Organism: Bacillota bacterium; assembly: GCA_023399455.1. GTDB lineage: Bacteria > Bacillota > Clostridia > Lachnospirales > Lachnospiraceae > Kineothrix > Kineothrix sedimenti. The sequence continues at coordinate 3,970 of JAEWPN010000184.1, read as the reverse complement.
GAAACCGATTCCAACTCCCATAGCGATGGATACAGGTGCTAATGTATTGAAAATCGTCTCTACAGGTAAAAAGCTCAAAAGTTGTGCTAACATGGAAAATCTCTCCGATACATAAAGGATGACATTGTTATATATGAAGTAAATCAGCCCCAATGGCACCAGAGAACCTATTACCCCTATTAGTATTCCCTCGATAACGAACGGAGACCTGACGAAAAAGTCCGTCGCCCCTATATATTTCATAATATTGATCTCTTCCTTACGCACGGAAATTCCTATCGTTACCGTATTGCTTATGAGGAATATGGATACTGCGAAAAGAATACCGATAATACCGATAGAAACATAGGCAATCAAGGCGTTTACCCCACTTAAGGTAGTCGCCGTGATTTCCGACTTATTGATTCTTCTTATATCATCAATGGATTCCAGATAAGTGACCAGAGCCGGCTGCAGGGAAACATCGTTTAAGTAAATCTCATAGTGCGCGGAATCTGCCAGCGGATTTTCCGTGAAACCGTCCGCATATTCTCCTAAGTAATCCTCTTTAAAGCTTTCCCAAGCTTCCTGTGCTGAAACGAACTTTACCTCTGAAACCTCCACCCTTTTCGCGATCATATCGCCGATTTCACTGATTCTCGTATCATTTACCCCTTCATCGAAGAAAACGGTAACAGACACACCCTCCTCTGCCGTCTTTACAATATGTTGGAAATTCGTAATAATCGCATAGAACAAACCGAACAGAAACAAGCATGCGCCTATTGTGGCGATAGAAGCGAGGGAAAACCACTTATTTCTTATAATATTGCGGAATCCCTGTCCGATAGTATAAAAAAATGTACTAATTCTCATCGATATAACCACCTTTTTCCTCATCGCTTACAACAATACCGCGTTTCATTGTAACGACTCTTCTCTGCATGGAATTCACAATTTCTCTATTGTGTGTTACCACCAGAACCGTTGTGCCATTTTCATTGATCTGCTCCAGGAGCTTCATGATTTCCCACGAATTCTTAGGATCCAGATTACCGGTAGGCTCATCGGCGAGCAATATGGTGGGTCTATTGACCAACGCTCTGGCGAGAGCAACCCTTTGCTGTTCACCTCCGGAAAGCTGCCTCGGCTTCGCCTTATACTTTCCCGCGAGCCCTACCATAGACAGAACGCTCGGTACATTTCGTTTTATTTCTTTATTGGACACTTGAATGATACGCTGTGCAAAGGCTACGTTCTCATATACGTTCCTATCCTTCAAAAGCCGGAAATCTTGAAACACGATTCCAAGATTTCTTCTGAACTTCGGAATCTTACGGTGTCTGATTTTCACCAGATCATATCCCATGACGCTGATATTCCCTGAAGTCGGCGTCAATTCCCGAAGAAGAAGCTTGATTAAGGTCGATTTGCCGGAACCGCTGTCGCCTACGATAAATACGAACTCTCCTTTATTAATATGTAGGCTGACGCCGTTTAATGCCGGCGCTCCCGTAGCATATGCCTTGCTGACATTTTCGAGAGTAATGATTTCATTCCCCAGATCAGCCTGCTTTTTCCCTCTTCGTCTCTTTCTTTCTTTCTCAGCCAAAGTTATTCACCCCTAATTGTTTTATCCTTTTTGTCTCTTTCTGATAATAGCTTAGCCGTTTTTGTTACTGTTCACTCCGTTCTCAGTAACGCATGATTTCTGCAATTAAATTCGCTTAGCGAAGCAGAAATCATCTCTTGCATCACCTTCTTACGTAGCTTAACAGCAAGTGTCAAGCTACTGTGTGAACAGTAACCCGTTTTTATCAATATTCAAAAGTTTCCATATACTTCATATACTTTACAACCATAAGCGCAATCTTAAAAGTAATCGCATCTTCGAACACTCTGAGGTCCAGGCCGGTGCTTTTCTGCAATTTATCCAGTCTGTATACGAGTGTGTTTCTATGAATGAACAGCTGTCTTGAAGTCTCCGATACATTTAAACTGTTCTCAAAAAATTTGTTGATCGTCGTAAGGGTCTCTTCATCAAAATCATCCGGGCTCTTTCCACCGAAAATTTCCTTTATGAACATTTTGCAGAGCGGTATGGGAAGCTGATAGATCAAACGACCTATTCCCAGCTCACTGTAAGCGACGATATCCCTTTCATCAAAGAATATCTTTCCGACATCCAGCGCCATCTTCGCTTCCTTATAGGAACGGCTCACTTCTTTAATCTCATTAACCGTGGTTCCATAAGAAATACGAATGTTCTTCATGCCCTCTTTCAAAAGATAGGCCTCTGCGTTCCGGGCAGTCTTATCGATTTCCTTGCTGCTGTCTCCTTCCGAAAGGTCCTTTACTACTATAACATTATTTTCATCCACTGCGGTAATGAAATCTTTGCTATTATTTCCATAATATGTCCGCATGAGCTCTAAAACGTTGCTGTCTTTCCCATTCTCCGTCTCTATGATCATGACGACCCTTTTTCCGTCCGTCTGTATATGCAGCTTTTTCGCGCGACTGTAAATATCTACCAAAAGCAGATTATCGAGCAGCAGATTCTTGATAAAGTTGTCCTTATCAAAGCGTTCCTTATACGCAATCAAAAGACCCTGAATCTGAAAGGCCACCATCTTTCCGACCATGTACACATCCTCGCCTGCTCCGCCGGCAATCAATATATACTCTAATTGCAACTCGTCAAATATCTTGAAATATTGGTATCCCTGTATCTCCTGGGAATCTGCAGCAGAACCCACGAACTCTACTGCTGCCGCAGAACAGCTTTCCATCCCTGCCACAGTGGATGCTACCTCCTTACCGTCTACATCCATTACACACAACTCTACTCTGGCGATCGCCTTAAGGCCCTCAATTGTATTTTGTAATATTTGATTTGAAATCATTTCCCCGCTCCTTCTCCTTCTTTTTTCCTAACCTTATATGCAATTTATACAATGCACATTTTGATAAAAAATCTGTTTTTCCTATACCCAATTTTCATTTTAATTCAAAACTACAAAAAAATCTACACTATTTCTTCAAAACTTTGTGTATTTTTTATGTATTCTGAGAAACCGTACAGATTTTATCCAATGTACAACTTCCACAACGTTTTTCTGCGGCGGCTTTCATGCCGGCTGCAACACTAAAAAGGCAGATTTGAAACTTATTCTCATTTCAAATCTGCTTACTGATTCTTTTCATTTTCTCCGTTATATCTGTTCATCCGATCGTGGAACATCTTCTTGTAGATTCGGCTCATTGCTTTCTTCTGAAAAGATTCATGGCGCTCGCCCAGCTTCATGTCCTTGGAAATTCCCAGCCATACCTCAGCGTTGATATACGGCTTCGCTTCCAGCATCCATTGCTCCTGCCTGCTTCCTGCCATTCGCGAAATAATTACGGAAGGGGCAATATCGTTAATATCGTTAACGACTTCCTCCACATTTTCCGCATCCTCTTTTATGATCTGATAGCCTCTGACTGCGATGCCCCGCTGAAAATCCTTCAACTCATCTCTCAGCTTCTGTGCATCCTCTTCCGAATCGGATAGCAAATATATCGTTTTCCCTCCGCGCACGATTCTTCTCAAAAATTCCTTTAAAAAAACGAGATTCTCCACTTCATACGAACGGCTCTTGGATTCTATCTTCGCCACTCTCAGAATATCGGACTCCCCGCACAGGGTCATATCCATGGATTCAATTCTCTCTTTTTCATTTTCATCTTTTCCCGCCAATATAAGCATCGGTGTCGTAACGTATAAAATCGTATTAAGAGCGCCGTTTTCTAAAAAACCGTCCAGCAAAAGCAGCGACTCCTTGAGAGAATAATCGGTAAGCGTAACCCCTAAAATATCCATTTTTTGCATACTTTCACCATCATTTCCCCATATGGTCGAACTAAATATTCCCCTAAACAATCTTAAAAACCTTCCCCCGACTTGTCAAGTATATCAAAAATATGGTATACTTGCAATATAATGATT
>JAEWPN010000149.1 GCA_023399455.1 Bacillota bacterium | reverse complement strand
TTTATAAAAAATAAAGATGCAAAAATGAATTTAAGGAGGCAATTATCATGGCACTGATGACAGGCGAACAATATATCGAAAGCATTCGCAAACTTAAAATGGAAGTTTATATGTTTGGCGAACGAGTGGAGAATCCGGTTGACGATCCTATACTTCGTCCTTCGCTGAACTCTGTAAGAATGACGTACGATCTAGCGCAGGATCCGCAATATGCTGAACTCATGACAGTAATATCACCATATACGGGAGAGAAAATCAATCGGTTTGCGCATATTCACCAAAATACCGAGGATCTAAAGAACAAAGTAAAAATGCAGAGACTTTGCGGTCAGAAAACCGCAGCATGCTTTCAGCGGTGTGTAGGAATGGATGCCTTCAATGCGGTATTTTCCACAACGTTTGAAATAGATAAAAAATATGGAACAAAATATCATGAAAATTTCAAAAAATTTATGAATTATTGCGCTGATAAAGACCTGACAGTGGATGGTGCTATGACAGATCCCAAGGGAGACCGCTCAAAAGCGCCTCATGCTCAGGAAGATCCGGATTTATATCTCCGCGTTGTAGAGACGAGAGAAGACGGCATTGTCGTACGTGGTGCTAAGGCGCATCAAACAGGTATTATTAACTCCCATGAAGTTATTGTAATGCCCACAATATCCATGGGACCGGATGATAAAGAATTTGCTGTTTCTTTCGCCGTACCGGTTGACAGTGAAGGAATATTGATGATCATAGGCCGCCAGTCCTGTGATACAAGGAAGCAGGAGGGCTCCGAACTGGATGTAGGAAACTCGGAATTCGGCGGTGTGGAAGCATTGGTTATTTTTGATGATGTGTTTGTTCCCAATGAAAGAATCTTCATGAACGGTGAGACAGAGTTTTCAGGAATCATGGTAGAAAGATTTGCAGGTTATCACCGCCAGTCTTATGGTGGATGCAAGGTTGGTGTGGGAGATGTACTGATCGGAGCAGCCGCAGTGGCAGCCGACTATAACGGGGCGGCTAAGGCATCTGCAGTGAAGGATAAATTGATTGAGATGACTCATTTAAATGAGACGCTTTACTGCTGCGGAATTGCATGTTCAACCGAGGGTTATCCGACGGAGTCGGGAGCATATATGATCGATTTGCTGCTGGCTAATGTCTGCAAACAGAATGTGACCAGATTCCCGTATGAAATTGTGCGCCTGGCTGAAGATATCGCAGGGGGACTAATGGTTACGGCTCCTTCAGAGAAGGACTTACGGGATGAAAAAATTGGAAAATATGTAGATAAGTATTTCCGTGGTGTTGCGGATGTAAGTACAGAAAACCGATTGAGAATTCTTCGCCTTATTGAAAATCTTGCACTTGGAACAGCGGCTGTTGGATATCGGACAGAATCCATGCATGGAGCGGGTTCTCCTCAGGCACAGCGCATTATGATAGCAAGGCAGGGTAATCTTGGATTTAAGAAGGAACTTGCAAAATCAATAGCAAAAATCAAAGAATAATTTTAGGGAGTTGAAACTATGAGTGAAATTACGGTTGATGAAATTGAAAAGGTGCTGGATGAGCAGATAAGGCCGGAACTTTCTCTTCATGGGGGCAATATAAAGATCGCCGGTTTTGAAAATGATGTGCTTTCATTAAGAATGCTTGGGCAATGCAGCGGATGTCCTTCGGTCAATATAACTATGGAAGGTCTTGTAAATACAAAGCTCACGGAAAAGCTGCCAGGACTTAAAAAAGTTTCTCTGGTAAATGGAGTCAGTGACAGTCTGCTCATGGAAGCACGCAGTATTTTGCAAAGGAGACATCAGTGATTCTATATGTAAAGTATTGCGGCGGGTGCAATCCTAAGTTTGAAAGAAGTCTCTTGGTGGCAAGAATAACAAGTGAATTACCGGAAGTGAAACTGATGTACACACAGGATTCAGGAGCGGATGCCGCGGTAATCATCTGTGGATGCGGATCTGCATGTGCAGACCGAACCGGCGCAATAGGGACATATGGGACATTTGTGATCTGGCAGAATGAGCAGGTATCGGAATTATTTGATTTTTTGAAGCAGGTAATTATTATAGTAAATAAAAGCGAGGAAACTTTATGAACTGGAAAGAAAAATATGCCGATAAGATTTGTTCGGCAGATGAGGCTGTGTCTCATATAAAATCTGGTGATCGCGTTGTAGTGGCGCATGCATGCGGTGAACCTGTAATTCTTACGGATGCAATGGTGGCTAACGCAGAAAAATATGACTTCAGGGACATCGAAGTCGTGCATATGGTAGCTATGGGAAAAGCAAGCTATTGTGCGCCGGAGATGAAAGATCGTTTTAGGCATAACGGACTTTTCCTGGGAGGTACTACCAGAGCAGCAGTGGAAGAAGGGCGCGGTGACTTTACACCGATTTTCTTCTCACAGATTCCCGGTTTGCTGAAAGGCAAACTGCGTGCAGATGTCATTTTATTTCAGGTAAGTGAACCGGATGAGCATGGTTATTGTTCCTATGGGATATCCTGCGACTACACAAAGCCCTGTGCGGAATCAGCCGGGATGAGAATAGCACAGATCAATCGGAATATGCCGAGAATACTGGGAGATAATTTCATACATATTAGTGAACTGGACTATATTGTTGCCGAGGACACAGATGTAATTCAACTTAATCCTCCCAGGATAGGTGATGCGGAGAAAAAAATAGGTGAAAATATTGCTTCTCTGGTAAAGGACGGAGATTGTCTCCAGTTGGGAATAGGAGCAATTCCGGATGCGGTTCTGCTATTTTTGAAAGAAAAAAAGGACTTGGGTATCCACTCTGAAATGATTTCCGATGGTGTTGTAGAATTAATAAATGCGGGAGTCATTACAAACAAAATGAAACAAATTGATAAAGGGCAATGTGTCATGACATTTCTTATGGGAACAAATAAGCTGTATGACTATGTGAGAAATAATCCGACGGTCAAACTCTTACCTGTAGATGTTGTAAATGATCCCAGAATTATTTGCCAGAATGACAATGTTGTTTCCATAAATTCCTGTGTTGAGGTTGATCTGATGGGGCAGGTTTGTTCGGAATCAATAGGCTTAAAGCAGATTTCAGGAATAGGCGGACAGATAGATTTTGTACGCGGTGCAAATATGTCAAAGGGCGGACGAACAATAATGGCTATGCCTGCAACTGCAGCAAAGGGAACTATATCAAAAATCGTACCGTTTCTGGCGGAGGGAGCTACAGTTACAACCTCTCGCTGTGATGTCAATTATGTGGTCACGGAATATGGAATCGCTCAGCTTCAAGGGCAGACACTGAAAGAGCGCGCCCGTCAGCTTATTGCTATCGCGGCGCCGCAATTCCAGGGTGGGCTTATAGAAGAATTTACAAAGCGCTTCCATTGTGAATACTAATTATCTTTTAGCACTATTGTGCGGAAAAAGGAGGAAAAAATGAAGTTATACGTTCTTAACACAGGTTATCTTGAAACAGACAAAAATGCGATTGTTGCCTGCAGCACATCGGGAACCAGATCAAATCCTCATGTACAGAATAAGTGGATTAAGCTTCCTGTTATGGCGTTTCTCATCGATACGGGCGACGGATACATCTTATATGATACCGGCAGCAATCCTGATGCAATGAAAGGATACTGGCAGAATATCATGCAGGAAATTTATCCGTTACATCAGACGGAAGAAGAAAGACTGGAAAACCAGTTGGCATTATGCGGTGTTAAGCCGGAAGAAATCAAAACGGTTATCCTGTCTCATATGCATCTTGATCATGCAGGAAATCTTCAGTTATTTCCGCATGCGGACATCTATGTACCAAAAGCAGACTATCTGAATGCTCTGGCAGCAGTACATATGAATCCCGATCCGGAAACTCATGGAGGATATATCAAAGGTGATTTGGAAAGATCTGTAAAGCAATATCATCTGGTAACAGAAGATTTTGAAATTGCACCGGGAATCGAGGTACTGAATCTGCCCGGACACACGGAAGGACTTTTAGGTCTGGTCGTTCACTTGGAAGGCGGAACGATTATCCTTCCGCAGGACTGCATTTATACGAGCGAGATTTATGGACCGCCGGCTAAGGCTTCCGGCCTTTTGTACGACTCCGTTGCATTTTTCAAATCGATTGAGAAAGTACGTAAACTTCAGAAAAAATATGATGCAAAAGTATTTTTTGCGCATGATGACGAGTTTTTCCAGACATTGGATCTTGCACCAAAGTATTACGAATAAATTAAAACGGCCGATTTCTGAGGGAAATCGGCTGTCTATATTTTTTGGCTGTTACAGGAATGAAATTATTTTAGCACCATTGTAACTATTCCATAGGCAACTTTTTTACCATTAACGTAGGAAGATACTTTGCAATCATACATTTCGCTCCCGAGTTCACATTTTAATGATGCTTTTAATTCCATAACGTCGCCCGGGAATACGGAATGTAAAAAACGTATCTGCTGCAATTGAAACAGAAGAGGAAGCTTGCCATTCCGCTCCGGAATCGATAGAAGCATAAGGGCGGCAGCCTGTGACATGCATTCGGTAATATAAATTCCGGGTAAGACCGGATAATCCGGAAAATGCCCGGAGAAAATATCCCACTTGGGATTTATGGTAACGGAAGATACGATAGATATTCCCGGAATGAGTTCAGATACCGAATCCAACAGAAGCAGGGGGGATCTGTGAGGCAGGATTTCTTTTATTTGTGTTTGGCTTAATGGCATGTTGACAGTCTCCCTTATACTATGATGTCGGGGTTAAAAGTGTATTTTGCCCTCTGATACCTGCGGATTGTTACGCATTATGTGCTCCCGCAACCCCAGTATGTTTATAGAATAATTGATTTACGGGAGAAAAGAAAGAGTAGAATGATATTTCAGGTAAAAAAATGTGAGGTAAATAAGAATGACGAATTTAGAAAAGTATAACAGGATTGTAAAAAGCAATCTGGGAGCAGATGATAGTCAGCTAAATGATGAGATCTTAGTATATAACCGCTTCCCCAGATGGGATTCTATCACGCATGTTGAAATGGTGGCGGAATTGGAGGAAAAGTTTGATGTAATGTTTGATACTCTGGATATTACTTCATTCGGAAAGTATAGCTTGGGAATAACGATTTTGGAAAAGCTGGGAGTTGATATGGGGAGGTAAGAAATGATCTTTTCGATTGATAAGAATCCGGCGGGGGAGGCGGCACTGGTAGATGATTCAGGAACATCGATTACCTACGGAGAATTAAACGGATATGTCAAGGAATTCGGGAACAGAATAAAAGGAAGAGCTTTGATTTTCTGCTTTTGTAAAAATATGCCCGGTTCTGTAATAGGTTATCTGGGTTGCCTTGAAAACCATCATGTCGCGCTGCTTCTCGATAAAAATCTGGAACAACAATTTTTAGAAACTCTTGTTGAAATATACCAGCCCTCATATTTTTGGATACCAACACAGCTGCGGCACAAAATTACAGGTATGTTTAAGGAACTGATCTATGAAGCACAGGGATATGAGCTTTTTTCAACAGGGAATGAAGCGCCGGATATGAGCGATGAACTAAGCCTATTACTTACCACATCCGGAAGCATGGGTAATCCGAAGCTGGTTCGCTTGAGCAGGGATAACTTAGTCTCAAATGCACAGGCCATAGCAGATTATCTTCAGCTATCCCCCGAGGAACGGCCTGTCACTTCCCTGCCAATGAATTATACTTACGGATTATCTGTAATAAATAGTCACCTTATTTCCGGAGGAAGTATTCTTCTTACTGAAAAGAGTGTAGTGCAGCAGGAATTCTGGGACTTTGTGAAGGAAAAAAAAGCAACAAGCTTTTCCGGTGTACCCTATACTTATGAGTTACTGAAAAAAATCAAAATTATGAATCAGGATCTCACTTCCATTCGGTATTTTACTCAGGCAGGGGGGAAGCTTTCCAGTGCAATGCAAAAGGAATTTGCCGTATGGGCAAAAGAAAAAGGAAAGCGTTTTTATATTATGTATGGACAGACAGAAGCTACGGCCCGCATGAGTTATCTCCCTGAAGAAAGATGTCTGGATAAAATAGGAAGTATAGGAATTCCAATTCCGGGAGGAAGGTTTCTGATTAAGGCACCGGACGGCAATTATATCGATAAGCCGGATACGGTAGGGGAACTTATATATATGGGAAGCAATGTATCACTTGGATATGCGCAGTGCAGGAAAGATCTTATAAACGGAGACGAAAACAATGGTGTTCTCGAAACCGGTGACATGGCCCGAAAAGATGAAGATGGATATTATTATATTGCTGGCAGGAAGAAACGCTTTATAAAAATATACGGAGTTCGTATTGGACTTGATGAGTGTGAACAACTTCTGATAAATAAGTATGAAGGAGCGGAATTCGCGTGTACCGGATGCGATGATGAACTTCATATATATACGACTGACAGTCAGATAAACGAGCAGGTCTGCAGCTGGCTTTCGGAAGTGCTGCATATCAGCCGCAAGGCGTTTACCAGCCATTATATAGAAGAAATTCCTAAAAACAACGCAGGAAAAAAGCTATACTCCGGGCTGGAATTAAAAAACTGATTTAAGGAGAAAAAAATGTCCATCATAGATTTGAATTTTATGGAAAGCCCATATAAGCTTGAAAAGGAAAAAAAGGATATATTTCTGACTGAAAATCTAAGGTATCTGACGGAATATCACAAAGAAAGATGTACTCCATATGATAATATTTTAGAAGCTTGTGGCTATGAGGAAAATAAAGTTTCTCATTATAAGGATTTGCCGTTTCTTCCGGTTGGTCTTTTTAAAAGAATGCGATTATGCAGCTGCGGAAACAGTGATGAGATTAAAACAATTACTTCGTCAGGTACTACCGGTATGCAAAAGTCTCAAATCATACTGGACGGAGAGACAAGAACTCTTCAGCAAAAGGCTTTGGCGGCTATAGTAAGTGATTTTACCGGAAAGAAGAGACTTCCGATGCTTGTTCTTGACAGTTCTGCCACCATAAGAAAGCAAGCGCAATATTCTGCCAGGGCTGCAGGAATAGTGGGCTTTTCGTTGTTCGCAAGCCATAAAACATATGCGCTGAATGATGATATGTCATTAAATCTCGAGGCTGTGAAGGAATTCGTGGAGAAGAACGGGAAAAATGATTTTATCATTTTTGGTTTTACATACATGATATGGAAATATTTATATTTGGAATTAAAGGAGAGAAATGAATTTATCGATATGAGTAACGGGCTTCTTATCCATGGCGGCGGGTGGAAGAAAATGCAAGACCTGAATATAACTAAAAGCACTTTCCGGAACGGATTAAAAGAAACCGGCGGCCTTGTACGCGTCTATGATTATTATGGAATGGCAGAGCAGACAGGAAGCATATTTATGGAATGTGAATTTGGGCACCTCCACTGTTCGGATTATTCTGGAATGTTAATACGAAGACCTTTGGATTTTACAGTTTGTGAGAAGAACGAAAAAGGGATTATCCAGGTAATGTCGTTATTGCCCTTAAGTTACCCCGGACACAATATTTTAACAGAAGATGAAGGAATGCTGCTAGGGGAAGACGATTGCCCCTGCGGCCGGAAAGGTGTATATTTTGAAGTGTTTGGGAGGCTTAAAAGAGCTGAGATAAGGGGGTGCAGTGATACATATGAATGATTTTGGAAATATAAAGTTCATGCTTGGAACACAGGATATATTATTGGATATCAGAAACCAAAAGCCAAAGCCACCTTTTTCAGATGAAATCATTTGTTTCTTTGATTGCCTTTCAAAATGTATTAGAAATAATAAAGATGCAAGGTCTTTTTCCGATGTGATGACTTTCGGGTTCTGGTGCAGAAAAAAAGGCATCCTGCAATACAAAGAACAATATGGAGATAGATTGAAAGCCACTCTCGGACGCGGGACAACGCTGCATTTTGCTCCGTCCAATGTACCCGTTATGTTCGCCTATAGTATGGCTGCGGCGCTGCTTTCCGGAAACAATGTTGTTGTACGCTTGTCATCAAAAAGATCTGCACAAACAGATTTGATTATCAGCGGCTTGAAAAAAACCTTGAATGAGTTTCCCGAAATGAAGCATCGCATGGTAATTTGTGGTTATGAGCATGATAAAGAGATAACGGATAAAATGTCACAGCTGTGCGATTTACGTATTGTCTGGGGAGGTGATGGAACAATAAATGAAATCAGAAAATCTCCTCTGCCGCCAACAGCCTTAGAATTATCTTTCCCCGATCGTAGTTCTATGGCAATGATAGATGCAGCAATATTCCAGAAAATGGAAGAAGCCGGAGACATCGCAAGAGAATTTTACAACGATACTTTTCTGTATGATCAAAATGCGTGTTCCTCGCCTAGAATTATATGCTGGGTAGGAAATCAGGAAGACATTCGGGAAGCAAAAGAAAGATTCTGGTATGAGGTAGGTACATTTACCAGAAACAGGTATCATCTCGAACCGGCACTTGCAGTAAAAAAGTGGGAGACATCATTTTGTCTGGCGGCGAATGTGCCTGATGTAAAAATTATTGCTGACGATAATCTGATTGTACGGGTTGAACTTCCTCATTTAATGCAGGAAGCATGGGAATATACAGTTCCCGGCGGCTTTTTTATTGAAATCAATGTTGAGAAGGCAGAGGAAGCGCTGCCTATCATTACCAGCAGATGCCAGACATTGTCTTGCCTTGGATTCTCACATGAGAAGATCGCCGGCCTATTGGTAGAGAATCAAGTCCCCGGCATAGACCGTATTGTGGACTTTGGGCATGCTTTGAATTTTTCGCTCACATGGGACGGAATTGATTTAATTGAAAGTATGATTAGAAAAATAAAGTATGATAAGTAAAGAGAGTTATCGGGTAGAAATTATGGAATTTACTATTAGAAATGGCGATTTCAAACT
>JAEWPN010000138.1 GCA_023399455.1 Bacillota bacterium | reverse complement strand
GAGCAGATCGCCCAGCTTGCTGATCGAGTGATTCGGATTGAGGACGGCAGGATCGTCGCTACGGAAGGGCGGTGACGGTATGAGGAATAACAATCGAGCTATCGTAAGAAGGCTATCGAAACAAAGCTTTCTGGCGAATAAAAGCCGGAATATCTTTGCGCTGATTGCGGTTGTGCTGACCACTGTTCTGATTACGGCGGTGTTCACCATCGGCATCAGCCTCTCCGACGGTATGCAGCAAATGCAGATACACGCCTACGGGCGCAGTACGGAGGTAGATTTTCAATACCTTACCCAAGATGAAGCGCAGCGTGTGGCCGAGCATCCGCTGATTGAGGAGTACGGCCTGTCAAGGCTGATTACCACGACAACCGAGGGTGTATTCCGTCAAGCACAGGGCGAAATTCACACGGCTGATGAGAATTTTGCCGAATTTACTTTCAGCAGGCCGACGACAGGCCGATTGCCCGAAGCGGAAAATGAAATTGCCCTGACAAGCTGGATTTTGGACACAATGAACCTGCCGAGGGAATTGGGGCAGATCGTACATCTGGATTTTGAAGTGGCCGGAACTCCTTACAGCATGGATTTTACCGTCTGTGGGTTTTGGGACAGCGACCTAAATCTCCAGCCCTACGGAATCTTATATATCTCCGACACTCTGGCGGATAAGCTGTTGGCGGGTGTGAATCCGGCGGAAACACGGTTGGGCGGCGGTTATTACGGCGTAACCAAACTGACCGCCAATGTAGACGGAAAGCTGTCTGTGCTTGAAGATAATGTTAATACTATCACGCAGGATACCGGAATTGACGCCGAGGCTGCGGGCGTCCTCTTTAACGGCGCTTACAGTGCAACAGGCTCGGACAGTGGAATTGTTGTGGCAATGGCATTGATCATCGCCATTATTTTAGTAAGTGGCTATCTTCTCATATACAATATTTTTTATAATTCAGTCATGCGCGACGTACGATTTTACGGTCTGCTGAAAACTATTGGGGCGACGCAAAAGCAGCTTGGCCGCATCGTCAACTTTCAGGCGCTGCTGCTCTGTGTAGTTGGCATTCCTGTGGGCTTGTTTTTGGGTTATCTGCTGGGCATTGTGCTGATTCCCGTTCTGCTCGGTTTTCTCAGCATCGACTATATGCCGGCTCCCCCAAATCCGTGGATATTCCTGCTTGGAGCGGCACTTGCTCTGGTTACGGTGCTGATAAGCTGTCACGGCCCCGCGAAAAAGGCGGGCAGAGTCAGCCCTGTGGAAGCGGTGCGGTATACGGGTCTTGCCGCCTCCACCGCAAAAAAAACTAAGCGCGGCAGAGGTGGGGCGAAAATATCCCGCATGGCTTGGTCCAACATCTTTCGCAGCAGAAAAAAGGCATCGCTGGTCATCGCGTCCCTGTCTGTTGGGCTGATTTTATTTAATGTCGTTTACACCTTAGTGGAGAGCTTTGATGTCAATAAGTTTCTGCAAGGTCATATTAACGGCGATTTTCTAATTGCTGACACGGATTACTTTAGCTTTGCCAGGCCCTATACTCCAAGCTATACATTAGGCGAGGATTTGCTGTCTGATATTAAGGAGCTTGGCGGCGTACAGGAGATCGCCAAAGTCTATTATGCAAATGGCTTTGCTCCCATAGAGGGAAATATCAAGGGCGGTTTAATCAATTCTCAGCGGAAAAGGATTTTAGCGGAAAAGCCCTCTCTCTCGGAACAGGAAATCGATGAAATCATTGAAAAGACGGATTTCAGCGCCTACGGAGATTCTATAAATGCACAGGTCTACGGTTTTGACAACTACTGGCTGGATAAGCTGGAGGAAAACATGATTGAAGGAAACTTTGACCGTGAGAAGTTTTTGTCCGGTGATTACCTGCTGCTTGGATTTGATGGGGAGGGCATGGTTCAGGTTGGGGATACCGTCACATTCTCCTTGGACAAAGATGGAGAAAAGCGCAGCTATGAGGTTATGGGTCAGGTGGATTATAGCGCACTCAACTCTTTAGGAGCGCATTTTATCTCAATGCCCAGCTTTTCCGTCTATCTCCCGTCCTCAGAGTTCGAAAGCCTTGCAAACTCCGATATCATGTCGGCCACAGTCATAGCGGATGAAGCCGCTGTTGACAGCCTCCAGACAGAGATTGGGGCACTGCTTGTGGATAATCCCGAAGTGGATTTTCGTTCCCGCGCCGATTATATTGCGGAGATGAAAACCGATAACCAACAGTTTGCGCTCATTGGCTTTACGCTGTGCGTTGTGATTCTTCTGATTGGTATACTGAATTTCATCAACACCACTATGACCAACATTTTTTCCCGCAAGCAGGAGCTTGCCATGCTCCAAAGCGTGGGCATGACCGCCAAACAAGGCAAAAAGATGCTTGTACTGGAAAGCATATACTATATGGCGATGGCGCTGCTTGTCTTTGTAACGGTTGGCTATGGAATCAGCTACTTTGCTGTCAACGCTGTAACGCAGGGCAGCGCCGCATATACCTATCAATTCAGCTTTGCGCCTCTTGTCATCTGCTTCCCAATACTGCTACTTTTAGCCTGCATACTGCCAATTCAGGTGCATAAAAGCATCTCAAGGGATAGCGTAGTGCAGCGGCTGCGGGAAAATGAATAATTCCGGCTTTGTATTTTTAAATATTTAAAGGCGATGTAGGCCCTTCTGATTATTTGATAATCAGAAGGGCCTACTTATTTTGATAATACGGCCTTGGCTTGCTTTGTTTTAATAATACCATTCTTTATGAAAATATCTCATTCACCGGGTTTGCCCCTTGGCTCTATTTATTTTTTGGCTACTGAAATCTTTAAACAGGGAATTACCGATGAATTCCTGATGTTGTTACCATCAATGGTGGATTTTACTTCTATATGTTACAAAATCGGCAATCAGGCTACATAGACGTGGTTCACCTAGATACACAAAAGCTCTTTTGATTGCATGCTTACTAAAAAGATTTTCTAATTTTTTTACAGATTAAGAAATATTGTTTATGTGCCCAGCCTCATTCGATTGCCTTGATACGGTCGGCCAGTGATTGTTTCCTCAGGTAATGTACTGCCAATGTTGAATAGCAAAGTTGAATTATTGCTAGAATTACAGTAAACACAGCGACCGCCATCCATGGAAAATGATAGGTTAAGGTGCCAAAGATACCGGCCTGATTAAAGACAGTGCAAATAATAAATCCGGCAGGAGCACCAACCGCAACAGCTAGAATAAGGGCGACGCCAACATACCATAGGCATTCTAATGAAAGCATGGATGCCAGTTGTCTGCTGCTCATTCCCACTGACTGCAAAATTCCAAGCTCCTGTTTCTTTGCCAGAAGGTTCGTCATTAGTGTATTAATCAGATTTACCAGCGCAAACAAGAACAAGAATACTACCAACGCATACAGCCCTTTTATCATTGAACCTGCCGAGTCCCTCAGACTGTCCGCAAGATCCTTTCGGGAGGTTATATTAATTCGGCCGTCGTCAGCAATTGAGAAAAAAGCCTGCCTTACTTCGTCCGAATCCATTTCCGTGTACACATTCCATACAGTATTAAAGTTACTGACTTGAGGATAAAGCTTGGACAGCGTTTCATTTGTAACCAAAAAGGGGGAGGCACTTACACCGGTATCAAGAGACCCCTTTGCGATTCCGAGGACAATCATCTGCACGCTTTGTCCATCATATCCTTTGCAAAAAAGCACATCGCCTATGTTTGGTTCATAATTGTTGTACCGTGCAAGCAGATGCTCTGAATCAGCAATTATGACACCGCTTCTTTTAACCATTTCCTCATAGTCTGCTTCACCTACCATTATAAATTCAGGAGGTAAAAACTGATTGAATTGCTCCCTCGTCAGTCCTGCAAACGAAAATCCACCCGGATTTTTCGGTAATTCTACTTCTGCATAGCTGCTGTTGTAACGTGTAATCTTGGTGACAAAATCAAACTTGAGTAAGGCTTGATACAGCGGCTCATCAAGAGGGTTTTCCTCCAATACAGTATGTTGTTCTGCCAAACTGGGGTGAGAAAGACTGAGCATATAATTCCCGCCATCCCCTAGGTTTTTTGCCGCCATACTGTCCACATCAAAGGAAACTGCATAGGTAGCGACACACATTAGCATAACAGCGGTTAATCCCAGAGAAATAAATGTTAGAACAGACTTTTTTCGATTACGAACAAAACTCATTCCGGCTAAGGATAGAGGCGTGATACGGCGGTGTAACTGCTTGGAAACGCTTTTTCCTTCCTGATCTGAATAAAAAGTCATCCTCACCGCTTCAATTGCCGACACTTTTCCGGCTATGCGGATCGGCACTCGGGTTGCTAAAATCACCGATAGGGTCATTACAGCCGCTACACCAAATGCTGACCGCAGATTAATTCCCCACTGCCAATACCCGGGCATCCATGCAAATACAGCACATCCGGCAATAATAATTCCAAGGGGAATAGAACGCAGGCAAAGAATTAATGTTTCTCGCCGCACGATACGCTTTAGCTGTTTGGAGGTCGTACCGATTACCTTCAGGCGACCGTATTCCCGCAGCTTTCCCGACACGGAAATATAGAAGAGGCTGTATATGACTACGCTGCAAGCGATAACCAGCAGCAGACCCACCAGATACAGCATGGTATTATCGGATGATTGAAACCCAACCATATCAAAGTAATTGGAGCTGTAGAAGATTTTATTTTCGGGGACGCCCTGTTTCAGAAGAAAATTTTTAATATGTCCTTTTAACTCGTCCATATTTTCATCATTACCGCCTGCCATACGAAAACGAAAGTCAAAAGTGGGTATAGGAGAAGCACGTTTAATAGCATATGCTTTGGATGTGAAAATTGTAAAAGAGCGGGATGTATTTTCGCTCAGTAATATGCCTGTCACCGTGTAATCCTGCTTTCTGCCATCACCCATATCCAACTGAACACTTTGTCCTGTGACCGCAGGCAGGTTAAGATACTGCAAAAATGGCAGCTCGACCATAATCTCTGTTTCTGTTTCCGGCAAGCGGCCGTCAATTTCCGGCCGTCCTGCAAGACGGATCTGATTTTCATCTTCATATAATACCGTTAAAGCGGTATCTTGATAGCGGGTAGTGCTAATTGACTTAGAGACACCCCATTGTTCAACCTCGGGCTGCTGAGAAAGAACATCAATTATTTCTTGTGAAATTCCCGCACATACAGCTTGATACTGGCCCCTGATACGCTCCTCTAATTCTACATTCTGTGCTGAAAGATAAAAGCACAATGTGGATAGGAGCACCGTTGCAAATGCAATCGTAATAACAACAAACAGATTCCGGCGCTTATCCGCTTTCAGACTTCTGTCCGTCAGCTTCTTTACGATATTTCCTGTGTCATTTTCAAATGGCAATATCATAATATCCCCCTTAACCAACGATCTTGCCATCTTCAATCCGTACTATACGGTCGGCAAGCTGAGCAATTTCGCTATTATGTGTAATCATGACTATTGTTTGACTGAACTCCGCGCCGGTACGCTTTAAGAGCCCCAGTACATCCGCACTAGTCTTGCTGTCGAGGTTTCCCGTAGGTTCATCGGCCAACACAATGGCTGGTTTGGTAATCAAGGCACGGGCAATCGCTACCCGCTGCTGCTGACCGCCGGAAAGATTGTTTGGCATATTTTTCAGCTTCTCTTCCAGCCCCAGCATAGACACCACTTCACTCATAAAAGCCCTGTCTGCTGTGTCGCCGTCCAGCTCTACAGGCAGAACAATATTCTCATAAACATTGAGAATCGGCACAAGGTTATAATTTTGAAAAATAAAGCCTATGTTTCTGCGGCGAAAGATGGTAAGCTGTTCGTCATTCATCTTCGCCAGCTCCTTGTCATTTACCATAACACTGCCGGAGGTAGGCACGTCCAGCCCTCCCATCATATGAAGCAGTGTGGACTTGCCTGAACCGGAAGTTCCAACCACGGCAATAAACTCACCCCGCTCCACGGAAAAGGTCACACCGTCAAGGGCACGGGTAAGATTCGGCTCCGTACCGTAATATTTTTTTAAGTTCGTTGTTTGTAAAACACCCACATTTAAACACCTGCCTTTTAAGTTATATGAGTACATTCTAAAATCCAATTGTTACAGAAAT
>JAEWPN010000159.1 GCA_023399455.1 Bacillota bacterium | reverse complement strand
GCAATCAGCTGGCAGCAGGATTGAATATGGGGATTGCAGGAATTCCATGGTGGACCACCGATATCGGAGGATTCCACGGAGGAGATCCAGGGGACCCTGCGTTTCAGGAGCTATTGATAAGATGGTTCGAGTATGGAACTTTTTGTCCGGTTATGCGTTTGCACGGTTATAGGGAACCGCTGAAAGAGCCCATGGGAACAGAGGGAGGTGCGGCATGCGTTTCCGGTGCGGATAATGAGGTGTGGTCCTTTGGGGATGAAGCATATGAAATCTGCAAGACTTATTTACAGCTTAGGGAGAATATGAAGCCTTATATCACAGAATTGATGAAAGAGGCCCATGAAAAAGGAACGCCGGTTATGAGACCGTTATTTTATGATTTCCCCGAAGACGCAAAAGCATGGGAAATGGAAGATGAATATATGTTTGGCCCGGATTTTCTTGTCGCGCCTATCCTGTATGCGGATATGAGAAAGAGAGAAGTCTATCTGCCAAGCGGCAGTAAATGGAAAAATTATTGGACCGGAGAAACGTTTGATGGTGGAAAAGCTATCGAAGTGGATGCTCCTCTTGCGCAGCTTCCGGTATTTACAAGGTGTAATTAGGTTGACAAACATTTTCAACTGTTGATTATCCGCTTACGAACGCGGACACGAGGTAAGGTTGAAAGGAGCATGGGTATAATGATGAAAGCTGCTGTATTTTACGGTAAGAAAGATCTAAGGATAGAAGAAGTGAAGAAGCCCGTTCCCGGGTATGGAGAGGTACTCATCAAGGTGCATGCCTGTGGGGTATGCGGAACTGATGTACATATTTATGAAGGAGATGAGGGCGCCGCGAAGAGTCCTGCCGGAACTATTCTGGGACATGAATTCTCCGGTGAAGTGAAGGAAATAGGAGAAGGCGTAAAGAGAATAAAGGTTGGGGACAGGGTATGTGTGGACCCCAACAAGCTATGCGGCAAATGCGAATATTGCAGGAATGGTATCGGCCATTTCTGTGAAAACATGATCGGTATCGGAACGACGGTAAACGGGGGATTCGCAGAATATTGTACGGTACCTGAAGAACAGGCATATATTATTTCCGAGGCGCTTACTTTTGAGGAGGCCGCAATGGCGGAACCGGTAGCATGCTGTCTGCATGGAATCGATATGTGTGAGATACATCCAGACGATACGGTGGCGATATTCGGAATGGGGATGATCGGACTTCTTATGCTGCAGCTTGCGCGCATCAGCGGAGCGGCGAGGGTCATTGCCATAGAGCCCGTGGAGGTCAAGCGTGAACAGGCCATGAAGCTGGGTGCAGATATTGTGATAGATCCGGTAAAGCAGGATATAAAGCGAATGCTTTTGGAAAATCAAATTACCCGCATCCATACGGTAATCGAGTGCGTCGGAAGGATTGACAGCATGAAACAGGCATTGGAGATTGCAGGAAAGAAATCGGTTGTCATGCTGTTCGGACTTACAAGGCCGGGGGAGGAGCTTGCAATCAAGCCCTTTGAACTTTTTAGAAAAGAGATTACTTTAAAAGCATCCTTCATTAATCCCTACACGCAGCAGCGCGCCATTTCTCTCATAGAATCGGGAAAAATTGATGTCAGATCCATGATATATAAAAAGATGCCCTTGGAAGAACTGAATATGGTATTGGGAGACGCAGCTATGCGCAGTCAGGGCAAGATCATCATAGGATGGTAGGAGAAAATGTTGAATAAAAATCGTATTCAACTGTTGATTTGAGTGCGCGTTGTAACGCGCAGATGGGAATAATTATGAAATTTACAAATGGGTATTGGCGTATCAGGGAAGAAATAGATCCTGTTTATGCCGTTGAATATTATGACTGCGAGGTAAAAGACAATAAACTGACCGTATATGCGGCAACCAGGCATATGGGGGATCGGGGCGATACGCTGAATCAGCCGATGCTTACGGTAACCTTTTCCAGCCCTATGGAAGATGTGATCAAAGTTTCTGCGGTACACTTCAAAGGTGCCTTAAATAAGGGCCCTGCTTACGAAGTAAATGAGCAAAGCGGCGATTTTATTTCCATTTCCGAGACGGGAGAAAAAATCACATATACCTCGGGAAAAACCAGTGCTGTTATTTATAAAACTGCAAACGCCTGGAAGGTGGAATTCAAAGATGGAAACAGACTTCTTACCGAGAGCAGTTACCGTAACCTCGCTTACATGAAGAATAAAGAAACAAAGCAAAATTATATGGCGGAGCAGCTCCTTTTGGACGTGGGTGAATACGTATACGGCATGGGAGAACGTTATACGCCTTTTATAAAAAATGGGCAGGTTGTAGAGATCTGGAATGAAGACGGAGGAACGGCTTCTGAACAGACATACAAAAATATTCCTTTTTATATTACAAATAAAGGTTATGGGGTATTCGTAGGACATGCCGGAGATGTTCATTTTGAAGTAGGCAGTGAAAAGGTAGAAAGAGTACAGTTCAGCGTGCGGACCGAACAGCTGGAATATTATATTTTAAACGGCCATACGCCAAAAGGAACTGTGCAGTTATATACGCAGCTCATGGGAAAGCCGGCGCTTGTGCCTTCTTGGTCTTTCGGGCTGTGGCTGACCACCTCTTTTACCACAAACTATGACGAGAAAACGACAACGAGCTTTATTCAGGGCATGGCTGACAGAGATATTCCTCTCCACACCTTTCATTTTGACTGCTTTTGGATGAAGGGTTATGAATGGTGTAATTTTGAGTGGGACAAAGACACCTTCCCGGATCCGGAAGGAATGCTTGGGCGTT
This sequence comes from Bacillota bacterium, assembly GCA_023399455.1. Taxonomy (GTDB): domain Bacteria; phylum Bacillota; class Clostridia; order Lachnospirales; family Lachnospiraceae; genus Kineothrix; species Kineothrix sedimenti. The sequence continues at coordinate 15,316 of JAEWPN010000159.1, read as the reverse complement.
ATAAGGAAAGAGGACTACATATCTGCGTATGGATCAACAGCTATATCGGGCAGAAATCAGCGCTATTTGACGAGGGGATGGAGCATGGATACTTCGTTAAGAGTACTGACGGATCGGTATGGCAGTGCGACAGATGGCAGGCAGGAATGGCGCTTGTGGACTTCACAAATCCGCAGGCCTGCAAGTGGTATGAGGATAAGCTGGAGAGACTAATCGATATGGGGGTAGACTGCTTCAAGACGGATTTCGGGGAAAGGATTCCGGTGACCGGAGTGCAGTATTTCGACGGCTCCGATACGGTGAAAATGCACAATTATTATACCTACCTATATAATAAAGTGGTGTTTGAACTGTTAGAAAGAAAGCTCGGAAAGGGTAAGGCTCTTGTCTTTGCAAGATCTACGGCAGCAGGAGGACAGAGATACCCTGTCCACTGGGGCGGTGACTGTACGGCTACTTACCCCTCCATGGCGGAGGATCTTAGAGGCGGACTGTCCCTGGCTCTTGGAGGCTATGGTTTTTGGAGTCATGACATAGGAGGCTTTGAACAAACGGCTTCAGCCGATGTGTATAAACGCTGGTGTGCCTTCGGACTGTTAAGTTCCCACAGCAGGCTGCATGGTTCTGATTCCTATCGGGTGCCGTGGCTGTTCGATGAGGAAGCATGCGATATCTTAAGAAAGTTTGTGAAGCTGAAATGTTCCCTCATGCCTTATATCTACGCACAAGCAGTAAAAGCACATAAAGAAGGAATTCCTATGATGCGTCCTATGTTCCTGGAATTTCCGGAGGATTTAACATGCGAGACCTTGGATAAGCAGTATATGCTGGGAGATTCCTTACTGGTAGCTCCTGTTTTGAAGGAAACAGGAGAAGTTTCTTACTATCTGCCGGAAGGAACGTGGACTAATTATCTTACCGGAGATGTGAAAGAAGGAGGAAAATGGTATAAGGAAATATTTGACTATTTCCACCTTCCGCTAATGGTAAGGGAAAATACCGTTCTGGCGATAGGAAATAATAAGGAAAGGCCGGATTACGATTATACGGATGGCACCACATTAAAGCTGTTCCAGATTCAGGACGAAGCCAAGATTCATACAATGGTACCGGATATTGACGGCAAGGAAGCAATGAAGGTTTCCGTTTCGGCGAAAAATGGAAAAATTTTCTTAGATGTTCTTTATACATTACAATCCGAGGGAAGCAAGAGCTTCTTTGTGGAAGCGGAAGGCCATCCGGAAGCAAAAGTGACAATAACAGAAAATCGGGCGGAAATTGTGCTATAATGAGAAAAAAAGCATATAAGGAAGGCGTTTCAGATATGGAATACGAAAGTCAGAAAATCAGGAAAACTGCTCCTGAAATGGATCCGCTTCGAATGGGAATGGGATGGACTGCGGAGGATTTGGAAAAGCCTCAGATTTTGATAGAAAGCACCTTCGGGGATAGTCATCCCGGAAGTGCTCATCTGTTCGGCCTCGTGGAAGAAGCGAGAAAGGGTGTGAATGAGACCGGCGGAAAGGCCGCGAGGTATTTCGCCACCGACATCTGTGACGGTATGGCGCAGGGACATGACGGCATGAATTATTCCCTGCCTTCCAGAGACGCCATCGCCAATCTGATTGAAGTCCATGCCAGAGCCACGGTCTTCGACGCAGGCGTATTCATTGCCAGCTGTGATAAAGCAGTGCCCGCACACCTTATGGCGATAGGAAGAATAAACATTCCCGCCATAGTGGTCACCGGAGGTGTCATGGACGCCGGACCGGGTCTTCTTACGCTGGAACAGATCGGTGCCTACAGCGCCATGTATAAAAGAGGAGAAATATCCGAGGAGGAGCTTACCTACTATAAGCAGCACGCCTGTCCCTCCTGCGGCGCCTGCTCCTTCATGGGAACGGCCTCTACCATGCAGGTCATGGCGGAAGCGTTAGGGCTCATGCTTCCGGGAAGCGCTCTCATGCCTGCAACCGATGCAGATCTTAAGAAAATGTCCTATAAAGCGGGAATTCAGGCGGTAGAAATAGCAAAAAAGGGAAGAAAGGCTTCGGACATCGTGACGATGAAGTCCTTTGAAAACGCAATAATGGTTCATGCCGCAATATCGGGCTCCAGCAATTCGCTGCTGCATATTCCGGCTATCGCTCATGAATTCGGCTATGAAATGGATGCGGACCTATTCGACAGATTGCACCGGGGAGCACACTATTTGTTAGATATCCGCCCCTCAGGGCAATGGCCGGCTCAGTATTTTTACTATGCCGGCGGCGTACCGAGGATAATGGAGGAAATCAAGGACAGGCTTCATTTGGATGTGATGACAGTAACAGGAAAAACGCTGGGAGAGAATCTGGAGGAGCTAAAGCAAAATGGTTTCTATGACAAATGTGAGGAGCATCTTCGCAAGGTGGGTAGAAAGAGAACAGACATCATAAGAGAATTCATCACGCCCATAGGAACAGACGGTACCATAGCGGTCTTAAAGGGAAATCTGGCCCCTGACGGTGCAGTAGTAAAACATTCTGCAGTACCTGAGGAAATGTTCCATGCCGTGCTTCGGGCAAGACCCTTCGATAGTGAAGAAGAGGCAATAGAAGCGGTGCTCGCCCGCAGGATAGTACCGGGAGATGCTGTAATTATCCGCTACGAAGGGCCGAAAGGCAGCGGCATGCCGGAGATGTTCTACACGACGGAAGCGATAGCCTCCGATGAAAAGCTGGGAAAGACCATTGCACTTATTACGGACGGAAGATTTTCCGGCGCCTCCAAGGGACCTGCGATCGGACACGTTTCTCCTGAGGCCGCGCAGGGAGGCCCGATCGCATTGGTGGAGGAGAATGACGTCATACTGGTTGATATTCCGGCCAGAAGGTTGGAAATAATAGGAATAGACGGAGTGGAGATGAAGGAAGAGGAAATAAAAAGGGTTCTTGAGAACAGAAGGAGAACATGGACGCAGAGGGCGAAGAAGTCGGACTCCAAAGTACTCGAGTTATTTAAAGAAAAAGCCGTATCACCTATGAAAGGCGGATATATGGAATAAGGGGAAGTATTTTATATATACACAATATTGCAATAAAAAGGTTAAGCAAATGGATAGAAGATGGCTTAACCTTTTTGAATAATTGAAATCTGCAAATGAAAGATATTGTTTGCTTTTGTTGATACATGATATAATATATTGTTTAATAAAGATATAAAAGTTACTTGTAATTTAATAAAAAAGGGGAATAGTACATGAATCAAAATAGTATAGGCGAATTAATTTTTGCTATAAGAAATAAGAAAAAGATTACGCAATCAGACATATGCCAAGGATTGTGTACCCGCAAAGATTTGTCCAAATTTGAAAGAGGAGTACGGAAACCGGATATATTTTTGTTGAATGCATTGCTTCAGAGAATGGGGACTTCTACTGATAAGCTGGAACTATTTGTATCCGGGCGTGAATATTCTTTGTTGGAATTAAGATATTACATAGAGGAAGATATCTTATCACGAAGATATGAGGCTTGCTTAAAGAAGCTTGCAGTATTAGAGCGCTATAAGGAATCCAAGCTGCCTTTACATAAACAATTTATTTTGAAGGTACGATCGTTTATTGAAATGTATAGAAATGAAAATACCGTAGTGGCCATGCAGTATGCAGAGGAATCGTTAAAGATTACGCTGCCGGAATATTCGAAGGAACTTGTGTGGGACAAGCGAATTCATTTAGAGGAGCTATTGCTGTTGCTGATGATGTGTTACTATCGTTTTTTATTAGGAGAAGGAGAGAAGTGTATCGCACAGCTGAGAAAATTAAAAACTTATGTAGAAAAGCAATATACAGACTGGAGTGAGAAAGTTAAAATCTATCCTCAAGTGGTATATTTATTAGCAAAATGCCTGGAAGGCAGAGGAGAATATTTGGAAATGATTTCATGCTGTACAGAGAGTATAGCCTTGCAGATGAAGGATGGGCAGTTACTTCTTCTTCCGGAGCTCATGGAACTGAAGGCAATCGGGTTGAAGAATGTAGGAGACGAACAAGAATACAACAATATTTGTAAGCAATTATATTATCTGAAAGAAGTATTGCGTGAGAATGGATATAATCAAAGTGAAAATCTTGTAAGATTATTTATATGTAGATGTGTGGGGACATTGTATTCGCTCTCAAAAGAAATTAAAAAAAATCGTGAGCGATTAGGCGTTTCGCAAGAAGAGTTGAGTTTTGGAATATGTTCACCGGAAACTTTGTCAAGGATTGAGAGTGGGAGGCAGACACCCCGAATATTTAGTTATTATGCCTTAATGGAAAAATTAAAGCGAAGCCATGACATTTGCAGTTTGTTATTGGAAGTTGATGATTTCGAAGTGCTGGAATGGAAAGCAGAAATTGAAAGGTTAAGTACCCTTAGAAGGTATAAAGAGGTGAAGGAAAGGCTGGTTGTCTTAGAAAGAGAGATAAATATAGATTTACTTAAAAACAAGCAATATCTATTAAGTATGAATACCATATGTAGCATAGAATTAAAAGAAATTGGACTGGAAATTGCTTTAAATCAAATGGAAGAAGCATTAAGCTATACTTTAACTGATTTTACAGTGCAGAATATTAAAAAAGTATATTTAATTGATATGGAGATACATATTTTGGTTGTAATAGCGTCTATTTATTATCGGATGAATTATAAACAAGAGGCTATTGAGATATTAGAGGCACTGCTTGATAACTTTCAAAACAATTCTTCACCAATTTACAATTATTATACTTCCAGTATTCCAATTCGAATTAATTTAACCAGATATCTGGAGGAAACAGATGTAATACATAAATCAATTCAAGAGTGCGATGAAGGAATCCATATATCTTTGACAAATTACAGTATAAGAACTGTTGATGAATTTCTTACAAACAAAGCGTATGCATTAGAACGCATGGACGAAAGCGAAGGTAATAAAAGCCAATTGGAAATTTGCCAAAAATACTATTGTCAGGCTTTTTATCTAAGTAGTATGTTACATCATGATTTTGTAAGTGGTGTAATAAAACACCACTACAAAAAAAGCTATAAAGAGGAAATTATGTAAATTTTAAAAATAGAGATCTGTTAATATTCCATTAGTTTGAGCCATGTTGCTTGTAGTAATTGAAGCTATATTACAGCATAGGGATAAACTTAGTAGTAAAGAGCACAATACAATTTTGATTTTCATAAGAACTTCTCCTTTATATTTTGGTGTTTATCTTTTGCATCAAATTTCCTTCGCAGTTAAACCTTAACGCAAAGCGGTTTTTTATTTTCCAAGCTAATATCCTAAAACTTGAAACTAGTTTATCAAATCCATCGAACTTCCTGATTCATACCTCTTTAGGGAATAATAAAAAAAGAGATATGCGCCCACAAACCAAATGAGCGATACAGTAAGTAATAAAATAAATTCAGCCGCGTCAAAGTTAAAAAGTAGATTTACTGGAAGAAAACTAACAAAAAATGCGGGAAACATAGTATATGTAATAATTCTTACCTCGAGTGGAAATATATGATTTGGATACACTGCTAAGTTTTGCATGATGTTATACAGCAAGACATTCGTATAATAGGAATATTTATACCTGAATGATAAAGTCTCAGCAAAAATAGTAAATGCCGAAACGATAACTGTTGAACAAATAATAGAGATGATAAATAGTGGAATCTTTTTTATGTCATAGTATAAAAAGAATAATGCAAGACCGACTAAAATATCCCCAAAGGCAACAATGTCACTTTTAGACGAAATAACTTGTAACAAAACATCTTTTGGCTGTGTTAAGATTAAATCAATTTGATTATTAATAATTAATCGTCCAATATCTGTTATACTTCCAAACAAAAAATAAGTAATACCGAAAGAAATCATACTTATAGAGTAAATTCCTGCCATCATTTCAAAATCAAATCCATTAATCGACCCAAATTTCGAAAAAACAAAAAACCATGTAGCAAAAATCAAAATATCGTTAAAAATCATACCTATAACTTGAAGTACGAAATTAAGAGGATATTTCAGCTCTGCTAGAATGTTATATTTTATCCTTATTATCATAAATTTTAAGTTGTTTTTAACCACCGTTAATGCTGACATGTTTTACCCCCCTTTTATAAGCAATAAATGTAATACATAAGAGAACAATTATATAAATGATCTGCCCAAAAAGAATTCGAAAAAAACTATTATTATTGTAATTTACAAAAACATTAGCAGGCTGATTGACAATAAAGTTCATTGGTAAATATACGCTAATTTGCTTCAGCCAATTAGGCAATATATCAAAAGGAATCATAACACCACCAAGAAACAGTATTAAGCGGTTGTAAACTAATAAAATACCTTTTACTTCATTCACCCAAAATGATAAAATAGAGATAAAAAATTTTATGAACCAGTCAATCAAAATTCCGTTAAAAACTAGAAATAAGGAACATATTATTCCAGAAAAGCTTATGTTACTAAAGAAAGTTCCTGTAAGCCCACTTCCTAATATAAATACTAAAGCAAAAGTAATAATACTAGGAGAAAATATTTTGCCAAAGGAACCGTATAATTTAAAAAAAATAAAATTGTAAGGCTTATTCATACAAACTATAATCCGCCCCGTCCTAATATCAGATATAATTTCTGTATGTATATCCGTTAAACACATACTAATCGTCCTTGTTAGAAAAAGATACCAGATTAATTGTCTGAATTCACTTGAAGAATAACTATTTTCTGCATAGATTGCCTTCCATAATGCATAAGTCACTAATAAAATGAAAAGCAAGAAAAAAGAACGAATTATAAAATTTGTTTTGTACATCCAAAATTCTTTATTTGCACTTTTAAAATTCTTTATATATTTTTTCATGAGTTCATTATACTTCCTTGGGAATAAATAGAAGCCACTATATCTTCCAATGGTAATGAGGCTATCTCGATATCCATAATTTGCACATACTCTTGTAAAAGTGTAATTTTGGAAGGAAGTTCCGATAAAGAAGAAATTTTTACGTGCAACTCATAAGCCTCATTATTAATTATTTCATTTTCTTGAAATAGTCCTTTGGGATAACTACCTGTAAATCTTACTTTTAAGGTCTTGTTCTCACATTGTGACAATTCCTTTAACTTTGCTATCTTATCATCAAATACAATTCTCCCGTTCATAATAATAATTACTCGTTCACATAATTTCTCAATATCAGCCAAGTCATGTGAAGTTACAAGTAAGGTTGTTCCCTCTGCTTGATTCATTTCCATAAGCAATTCTCTAAAACCTTGTTTTGTAATTATATCAAGCCCTATTGTTGGCTCGTCTAAAAAAATAATCTTAGGCTGATGCAACAGAGAGGCAATGACTTCACACCGCATACGTTGTCCAAGAGACAATTGCCGTATTGGGGTATTAATAAAATCACAAATTTCGAATTGATTTGCTAAATATTCAAGTCTTTTTTGATATTGCTTCTTCTCTATATCGTAAATACTTGCTATAAGTGAAAAATTATCATGAGCAGATAAATGGGAAGAAAGCTGTGATTTTTGACCAAACATTACTGAGGTCTGGTAAGCTAGCTTCTTCCGATCTCTTATCGGATTAAAGTCTAATACAGAAACCTGCCCAACGGTAGGTTCTATAATTCCTGAAAGCATCTTAATTGTTGTTGACTTTCCCGCACCATTCGGTCCGATAAAACCTACTCGTTCACCAGAGTGAATAGAGAATGAGATATTATCTACAGCCATTATCTCCTGTTTCGTACTCCAACCACGATTTATCCAATATTTTTTTGAAACGTTTTCAACACTAATAATCATAAAATTTTCTCACTCTTCTATGCGATCCCATCATAATATGCGTTACTAATGGCTTTTTTCAGTGTGCAATAATCCTTTATTTTTTGAGCTCTTGTTACATTCTTATTGGGATGCTGCCAAACCCACTTTATTTTTTTACAACAACTATACCATTCACATTGCTTATTCTGACAAGAGTAATCCACATAAGAACTACCCATAATATTTAAGACATCATTAAAGACTTGATCAAAATTCCTATTTAAAATATCATATTTATTTTCATAGTCAAGTTCTGTAATATATTCTGCTTTATGTAAATCACTTACAAGATATTCGGGAATTATATATGGAAACATTCTCAGACGTGTCTTACCCTTATATTTTTCAACTATGCGCCTGACACCTGTATAAAGTTCATCTACTTCAGATTCGGAGGGCGTTTCATATGCACCATAACTTAATTCTGTAAATGCAGGAATACATCCGATTTCTTCGTAAAAATAGTTAGCTATTTCAAATAAGTTTTTAAATTGGCTATTACGGATAATAACGGCACCCGGAATAAGGGGCAATTCATTGGTTGTAAATTTTTTGATTTTTCTTGTATTTGTCTCTGGGTTGATAGAGCCTTTGTCAATATCAAAGGGATTCTCCATGGATAATACATAGGCCTTAACTATATTCCGACTTTTTTCTATTACGTCTTCATTTAATAACAATCCATTTGTCATAATATAAGGCGATTCCTTTAAAGAATTAGTTGCATTGCGAGCCAAGTCAAAAACTCTATCCCCCATTGCTAGTGGCTCTCCGCCAGAAAATCGATAATGTATATTTGAATTTCTTTTTATCCATTTAATAAATTCGACATATCTTTCAAAAAGATCTTGTGATATTTCATCATTATATCCACGCCTTCCATCATAAAAATGACAATACGAACATTTTAAGTTACATTTCGACGTTACTGTTATACTAAAGTGTACATCTGCATTATAAAATTCTTCAGTTCCTATAGACATATTTAATTTCCCCATAATTTCTTATTTGATGTCTTCAAATTAAATTGATTTTCCTTAAAACAAGCTTATGTCTAAAGCACATAAATATTTTCATGAAGAAAACGTTCATGTGCTTTAGGAGTTTGAATTGTTAATAAAGGTTTAAGTCTATTGAATACTCTACAACAATAACTTCTTCTACGTGCTCCAAGCGTAGTGCATTAAGTATAGCTTGCATTTTCATATTCTTACCTCCCTTCACTTTGTGGCAACAACAGATATTGCTTAATTTATAAATTACAAATTAATTATAAATCAAGCCCATAGAAATCACCATGACGTTTTCGGCGACAAATATCGTCAAAAACGTCATGGTGATTCCTTTTGTTCTATAGGCACTCTTGCAAGCATTCCTTACTCAGTTACGAAGCTTTCAATCATTTCATTCTTATTATTCCAGTTATAACATGATTTTCAATAATAAAGCATTGTATTTTCTGACACTACTGTATAGTTCATTTGTCGACATAATAAGAAATATTCTAGTTTTAATTTATTGCATTTCACTTAACATCAAGAAGTAACTTCTTTCTGCACTGTAGTTGTTGAACCACTTACCACAATTCAATTAATTTGCATTTAATTTTATTTGACTATTTTTTTTACTTTCAAAAAATTGTAGTGATTTTTGTTTATTGTGCAATATTATATCTATATACTTGATATAGAAACTGGTATAATAATACAAAAAGGGGGAGGATGTCATGAACGCAAGAAACCATGAAGTTACAGCGGCTCAGAAACTTCTTGGCGCCGACGGCTCCATAGCGGAAAGAGGCTGGTCCAGACAGCAGATCCAGACCTACCGCCGCGAGGATATAAAGGCCCCGAAGTTCCGCATAAAAGAATGGGACTATTATCTGGTGATGAACGAAGACTATGGTGCTGCCTTTACCGTATCCGATGACGGCTATATCGGGCTGCAGTCCGTCTCCTTGCTGGACTTTAAGAAGAAGTGGGAGCATACGGAGACCATTTTAAACGTTCTTCCAATGGGAAGACTGCATATGCCGGCAAGCTCCCGTGAGGGAGATGTACGGTATGAGGACAAACGCCTTAGGATATCTTTTTGTCTGGAAGGGGAAAAGAGGGTCATAGACTGCCTCTTTCATAATTTTCATGAAGGGAAAGATTTCGCGTGTCATATTGAATTAGAACAGCCGGATATGGATACGATAGCAATAGCTACTCCGTGGAAGGGAAAGAAGAAGGCCTTTTATTATAACCAGAAAATCAACTGCATGCGTGCTGAGGGATGGATGGAATCAGGCGGTGAAAGATATGAATTTCACCCGGACACCGACTTCGGTACGCTGGATTGGGGACGGGGCGTATGGACTTACAATAATGTATGGTTTTGGGGAAGCGGGAACTGCAATTTGGAGGGGCATGCTTTCGGCTTCAATATAGGCTACGGCTTTGGAGATACTGGCTCGGCTTCTGAAAATGTTATATTTTACGATTATAAAGCGCACAAGCTGGAGGATGTTACCTTTCACATTCCGCAGGACGATTATCTGAAGCCGTGGAAATTCACTTCAAGTGACGGCAGGTTCGAGATGGATTTCGTGCCGGTCATCGATAGGGCAGCCAAGTTGAATGCACTCATTATTGCCTCCGACCAGCATCAGGTATTCGGGCGCATGTCGGGAAGAGTGGTGTTAGACGATGGCACGGCGCTTGCTGTGAAGAATATGATGTGCTTTGCGGAAAGGGTTCATAACAGATATTAAGTCATTATATTTAATATATTCTTGACGAGATTAGCAAACATCTGAACGAGGGAAAGCTGAGAGGAGCATGGTATAAAAATGAACAGAGATATTAAACAGATAATGAAAATGCAGAGAATGTTTTACGAAACCGGAGTGACGAAGCAATACAGATTTCGTATAAGAGCGCTTGAAAGGCTTGAGAATGCGATTCAAGAATACGAAGAAGAGCTGAAGCTGGCGCTGAAGGCAGACTTGAACAAATCTCCTTCGGAAAGCTATATGGCGGAAATAGGATTGACAAAATCGGAGCTTTCCTATGTAAAAAAGAATCTTCATCGGTGGATGGGGCCTAAAAAGGTTCCGACTCCTATTGCGCAGTTTCCTGCGGACAGCTTTATCCTGCAGGAGCCTTACGGCATTGCGCTCATCATGGCACCATGGAATTATCCTGTTCTCCTTTGCCTGGAGCCCCTTATCGATGCCATAGCGGCGGGAAACTGCGTGGTGTTAAAGCCATCTGCCTATGCTCCGGCGGTTTCGTCAGCCTTGAAAAAAATGCTGAAGGCCATATACCCGGAAAAATTCGTAGCCGTAGTGGAAGGAGGGAGAGAGGAAAACGCAGAGCTTTTAGAGCAGCGATTCGATTACATTTTCTTTACCGGAGGAGTGTCGGTTGGAAAGATGGTTCTGGAGAAAGCGGCGAAGCATCTGACTCCGGTCACTTTGGAACTGGGAGGAAAAAGCCCTTGTATCGTAGACAAGACGGCGAATGTGGAGACGGCGGCAAAAAGAATCGCCTTTGGAAAGATACTGAATGCAGGACAGACCTGTGTGGCTCCTGATTATCTCTTGGTCCATAAGGATGTAAAGGAAGAACTGTTAAAAGGTATATGCGCCGAATGGAGGAGGATGCTTGGAGAGGAGCCTCTGGAAAACTCTGATTATCCGAAGATAATAAATCAAAAGCATTTTGAACGCCTGCTGCATTTGACAGAAGGAGAAAAAATAATAACCGGCGGAATCAATAATGCGGAGACGAGGCAAATTGCCCCAACGATATTGGATGGAGTGACACTGAACAGCGCTGTCATGAAGGAAGAGATATTCGGTCCGATACTGCCGGTACTCACATATGAAACGAGGGATGAAATAAAGGAAATTGTATTATCCTTCGAAAAGCCTCTGGCATTTTATCTTTTTGCCGAAGATAAGGATATGGAGCAATGGGCGCTTGGAACATTTTCCTTCGGGGGTGGATGTATCAATGATACATTGGTGCATCTGGCTTCCTCCCATCTTCCGTTCGGCGGAGTGGGAGGAAGCGGTATGGGAAGCTATCATGGAAAGGTGGGATTTGAAACCTTCAGCCATAGTAAAAGTGTGTTGAAAAGTGGTTATCATCCGGACGTACCGTTTCGCTACCATCCGTACTCCGATACGAAAGATAAAGCGATACGGCTGTTTTTAAAGTGAGGGTTTCATACGATGAAGGAATTATGACAGCAATGTCATAGGAAATACTTATGGGATAAAGGAGAGGGATACATATGAAGCTGAGGAACTTTAAAGTGAGAACAAAAATGCTCGCATTGGGGTTAATGGTAGTCGTGGCTATGACGGGCATATGCTTCGGCTTTCTTACCAGCATAGGTAAGATAAGCGAGGCATCACTGGTTCAGATGGAAGAAGTCATGACGACGGATTATGACAGCAAGATCAAAGAGCAGGTAGAAAATGCCATATCTATGCTGGAAGCGGTCTATGCCAAATATGAGGCCGGTGAATATACGTTAGAAGAGGCAGAAACCCTGGGCGCTGACCTTCTTAGAGAAATACGCTATGGAGAAAGCGGATATTTCTGGGCGGATACCTATGAGGGCGATAATGTCGTACTGTTAGGCAATGAGACGGAAGGAACGAATCGAATGGAAACCAAGGACGCCAACGGCTTCCAGATGGTGAAAGAAATTATTCGTGTAGGGCGGGAGCCGGAGGGCGGATATACCGATTACTATTTTCCGAGAGAGGGAGGCACGGAGGCGTTTCCGAAACGTTCTTACAGTAAAGCCTTCGAGCCTTTCGGCTGGGTGATCGGAACGGGAAATTATATCGATGATATAAATAAAGCACTGGATGAGACTCAGCAGGAGCAGAAAGCTTTTGCAACGGAAAGCCTTGCCAGATTGTTTTCCGTTACTGCAGCGGTTCTTGTTGTTGTAGCTTTATTTACCTTTATTATAGCGATGGAAATCATCAAAGCGCTGAAAACGGCTTTGGCTTATAATGAGGTTTTGGGGGACGGAGACTTTACCGTCACTTTGCCGGACAATTTTCTTGCGAGAAGAGATGATTTCGGTTTGCTGTCCAGGGTCATGGATAGGATGAAGAACAACCTTAAGGGGTTGATTGTGGAAATCCACGGTGATATCCATGTAATAAAGGAAATGACTTCCAATATCAATGAAAAGGTATTGGAGGTAAATCAGGAGATGGAGACGGTGTCTGCCACCACGCAAGAACTGGCTGCGAGTATGGAGGAGACTGCAGCCTCCGCACAGGAGATTTCCGCAATGTCGCAGGAAATAGAAGCTTCCGCGAAAAATATCGCCGGAAAGTCTGAGGATGGAGCGCAAAGAGTGGCGGATATCCGCATGAGAGCGGAGAAGGCCATGGAGGATACAAAACAGGACCACGAAGCGGCGAGAAAGATAAATAATCGAATGAAATCCGAACTGGGACAAGCGCTGGAGAATATAAGAGTGGTGGAGGAAATAAGCGTTTTAACTGATTCTATCATGGGAATTACTTCGCAGACGAATATGCTCGCCCTGAACGCGTCGATAGAGGCTGCAAGGGCAGGTGAAGCAGGAAAAGGATTTGCTGTGGTCGCTGAGCAGATCCGAGTGCTGGCAGAGCAGTCCAGACAAGCAGTGGCCAATATACAGACCATAACCGGACAGGTCAAAGAAGCGGTCTCGGCCCTTTCGCTATATGCAAAGCAATTGCTGGATTTCGTATCTACGGATGTTTCAGAGAGCTACAACAGCTTTGAAGAAACGGCGCAGGCATACGAAGAGGACGCTCAGTTCGTGGACGGCCTGATAACCGAATTCAGTAAGGAAGCGTTGCATTTATTGGATTCCATTACCGGTATTATGGAAGCTATCGAAGAGGTAGGAAATGCATCGGGCGAAGGAGCCGAAGGAACTACGGATATTGCCGGAAGAGTCAGCTCGGTGGTAATACAGACCGGGCAGATGACGAAAGCGGTTCAGGAGGCTAATGACAGGGTACAGAAAGTAAACGGTGAAATAAGGAAATTCAAGACAGAATAAGAGGGTGAAGAATGGGAAGAAATGAAGAACTCCGAATGACATATTCAGGATTGCTGATGAAGGATGGCGAGAAGATGGTGCGCGTCAGCTTCGAGCGCGGCAAAGGCGCTTATGCGGAGGGCATCGTACCGAGAGGGGTAATTGAAAAATCTTCCGGGTTTACGAAAGAAGAAGTCGATATGCTTACTGCCTATTTGCAGGATAATGCTACGGATATCATCAATAGGGCAAAGGGTGTCAATTTCCTCAACGATTGGATAGGCAAGAAATAGCCATTAAAGGCTGGAACCGAAGGAGGTTGGCAGTCATAGGAACTTCACTTTTTGAATAGAATGAGTTAACAAAGTTAACTTCGTTAACATGGTAAAATGGGGAATAGGCTATCTTAAACGTATTATCCAATATTTCAAATATCATTATTCCGGTGGTAATATTCTATATCGTCGCCTATGGTATCATAAATAAGCAGAACGTCTATGAGGAATTCATCAAGGGGGCAAAAGATGGTTTCCATACGGTAATAGATATTATGCCCACCCTGGTGGGCCTGATGGTGGCGGTGGGAGTACTGCGAGCTTCCGGGTTTCTCGGCTTCATCGGAAAGCTTTTTAAGGGAGTGACAGACATGATCGGTTTCCCCTCGGAGCTCGTTCCGCTGATTTTTATCAAAATGTTCTCATCGTCGGCAGCCACTGGCCTGGTGCTGGATATTTTCAAGACTTACGGCCCGGACTCCTACATCGGCATGATAACGTCTATCATGATGAGCTGCACGGAGACCATTTTCTACACGATGTCCGTGTATTATATGGCGGCGAAAGTAACAAAGACGAAATATACCCTGCCAGGCGCACTTATCAGTACCTTAGTGGGGGTGGTTCTTAGCGTTATACTGGCAGGGATGATGAAGTGAATTTGCGCGCTACTCCCAACTAAAATTTTCCGTTCCGGCACCGACTTCAAAGTGCTTTTTCACTATCCCCAGATCGACCTTGGAATAAAAGCCGCCGGTCGATTTGGCGGATACTCTTTTTCCTGAAAGCGTAATCAGGAATTTCTGCTGGTTCGTCGCTGTGGGAGCCAAAAGCGCGGCATCCATTCCTCTTTTAAACCAATCGGGCATTTCTCCCTCTGCTTTGCATAAATCGAGTAAAGACTTGCTTTTGTGAGGAAGCCCTTGAGTCCTGCCATATCCCAGGGACAACACGCAGATGAGCTTTTCTCCCTTATCTATTTCGCAGCGGCTTTTTCCTTTGCTGAAAGTCAAGGCAACCCAGCAGGTATTTAAGCCGAGCTGTTGTGCTCTTAAGGCCAGTTCTTCTCCGTAATATCCGATTTTTTCTTCCAGTTCGGGGCTCTTTTTTCCTATGAGAGCGATATAGTTTTTGACATT
>JAEWPN010000151.1 GCA_023399455.1 Bacillota bacterium | reverse complement strand
ATTTATCAGTGGTGGAGCATATATCGGATACCGTGGGCGTTATGTACCTTGGCAGTATCGTAGAGACCGGCGCTACGGAGGATATTTTTGCGAATCCTCTGCACCCCTATACGAAAGCTCTTTTCAGTGCTATTCCCGTACCCGACCCGGACATGAAGCGGAACCGCATTATCTTAGAAGGAAGTATCCCTTCTCCGGCTAATCCTCCGGCAGGCTGCAAGTTCCATACGAGATGTAAGGACTGCATGGAAATTTGTAAGACGCAGGAACCGGTGTCCAAAGACATGGGAAATGGCCATGTGGTAAAATGCCATTTATATGATTGATTAATTCGATGAAAACGGTGAATAATATAAATTATGGGTAAAAAGAGAAAAGACGAGAAAAAGGAAGAGCTAAAGCAGTACGAAGATATTACTGTGGCAAACATGAATATAGAAGGTATGCCGTGGTATGTGAAGAAACCGGAAGACCTGAGGCCTTCCGGCGCTACTTCTGCCAATTCGGGAAAAGATTCCGATGCTGGCGCTTCTCGCCTTGCAAACGAGGAAATGCTCACTCCCAGGGAAACGAGGCGGCTTATTGTTAATTCCGTGCTCGCAGCGCTTTTTATAGGGGGAGTATTTCTTTTCGCTATTTTTCTCTTTTTACTGTTTTGTATCTATGTATGGTTTTAAGATTTTTTTGTATCCTTATTTTTTTCCAGCTGCAATTTCAGATTGGTGAAATCGGCAGGGCCATTTTCCAGATAAAACTTGTGGAAGCGATATTCGCTGTAGTCATTTCCCCATAGCCGCTGTGCTTCTTTCTTTAATTCAAGAACTTCCAAGTATCCCAAATAATATTTTAAATAAGTGCCCGGTTCCTCCACGATATACTCATAAATCGCTCTTGTAGTGGCGACGTTGGAGATTCCGATAGTGGATAATATTTTGTGTACCTGCTTATAATTCGCTCCCTCGTAATGAATGGCAATGTCCAATAAGGAATAGAGGCAAAGCTGTATCTGGCGGTCCAGCTTATAGGATTCATAAAGCCCTTCTGCGTCTGGATTCGTATCCTTCATAAGGGCCTTCGCATAATCATAGGCCATAAGCTCTACATACATCGCCCATCCTTCCGCATAACCGCTGTAGGACAGAAGGGAACGAATGGGATTGACATCAGTCTTATTGAAGTATAGCTGAGAGTAAACTGTCTGGTACAGGTGACCGGGATAGCCTTCATGGGCGAGTGTTGTGTAAAGCTCCACTCCCCCGTCGTTATTTTTCTGGTTGATATATATCACATTCTCTCTTATGTCATCCAAAGGAGGAGTAAGATAGAAGGCGGGACTGCTATATTCCTCCAGGTTTTTTGAAATGGACTTTATTGTACAGATGGGCAGCTCTCCCCCCTGCGAAGCTTCGGATAAAGCGGGGAAGTCCTCCTGCATCATTTGCTGAAGACTTTTTAGCATATCGGAAGGTTCTTCGAAACGGAACGAGACGCTGGATGTCTCCTGTGCAGTCAGAATAGAAGGCTTGCTCTGTAAAAGGCCGTACATAGAGTCGAAATTATCATTGAAATCCTGGAAAAGCAGCGCCTTGATGCTGTCGATATCTCGATAGGAGGCGGTGTGGGAACGCAGGATATATTTATAGTACTCACGTCCGTCCGGATAATAATACAGGCCGTTTTCGTTCTTTCCGCTGCCCCTTAACAGAATCAGCTCATCTCCCAGCTTTTGATAGGCAGGGAGCATAACAGTAGTAAGCAGCCTATTGTTCTGGGATATATAATACTGTTTCTCCTCCTCTGATATTATGCCGGAGGAAAGCAGGGAATCCAGCCTTTCCTCAAAGGTTGTATTTAGGAAATGGGTACCTTGTGAAAGGGAGGATTCATCCATGATCGTATCGCATTGTTCTATGACTTTATCTACAGAATAATCGGGCATAAAAAGCCCTTCTTCGGACTGCTCCTTAAGGTACTGTGCAATGCCCTCAAAATAAGTATCGGTCTGGTCCAGGAGGGCCAGATAGTCATCCACATCTCTTTTGTTCCTGAAAGCGTATTCTGCGAGCAAAATAGGAAGCTGCGACTGCATTCCTGAGGAAGGAGAGAGCGGAGCAGAATAATAATATAGAGAAATACCAGTCTTCTCATTTTCCAGATAGGGTACGAGCAGTCGATAAGTATAAGCATCCTGTTCGTTTAACTTGGAATCATCAAGAGAATACAGACGTTCCAAAGAAGTAACTATTTCCTGCAGGGAAGCCTCTTTATCCTCCTTGGAGTAAAAAGGAAGGACAGACTCGTAGGAGTCTATGCCAAAGGAAGAAGGAGTTGCTATAGTATAGTGCATATTCAAGGTGTTTGCCGTCAGCTCTGAGACGAAGAAGTCCTTGGCGAAATTCTGAAAGGATCGGGAATCCTTAGTGGAGAAAAAGGAAAAGGAGCCTGCAAGGAGCAGTAATGCGAAAGAGGAAAAAATCGCCGCCTTGCGTTTATTGGAAAGATGAAGGTTCATGAATTTTTTCAAAGAAAATACCTGATGCCGTTTTTTAGAATATATGACAGCCTAGAAGGAAAGATGTATTGAACCCCCTGTTTTGGAAAATAATTGACATGAAGTATAATGTATCTTATGATACACATAAATAACAATGGAAACGAAGTTTTCACCGTAAAAAGTAACAGAATTGTACAAAAAAAGTGAAAGTGAAAGCTATAAAAGAGACGGAGGAATAAGTCAAATGAGTGACAGGAATG
>JAEWPN010000114.1 GCA_023399455.1 Bacillota bacterium | reverse complement strand
CCGCCTCCTGCTGCGCCGTATCAGGCATCATCCTTCCCATCTGGCTGGCCGCCTGCACATATGCCGTATACGCCTCCTGGTAAATATGAAGAGCAGACATGATCTCCTCATTATCAAATACGGACAGCACTTCCTCCAGCTCCGCAAACGCCGTCGCCGCCGCCTCCGCTTCGCTGTTGCTGTCCTCGGACGAGCTGTTAACGAACTTCTGTACCCTCTCCACGCTTCTCGCCGTATTGAAAAGCAGCGTAACCGCATCCATATTATCATTGGCGATGATTTGCGCCTTTTCGTTCATATTCCTAATTAAAAATGTACTGGTAATGCTGCCCGCCAGACCCGTAAGCAGCAATATGGCTACTAAACCGAGAATTTTAACGCCTATACTCTTTCGCATAAATTGTTCTCCTTCGTATAATTTGTATCTTATTTAATCACTTTTTTGTGAAAGAAATATGATACCTTCATGAAAGGTTTGTGAAAAAGTATCCGTTATTCCCGATTATTCTTATATCCGTTTCTATCCCAGCTTATCCATCCACTCCGCTTCCTTAAAGCCTACCAAAACAAAGTCTTCACCAATCACAACCGGCCTCTTCACGAGCATTCCGTCTGTAGAAAGAAGAGCATATTTCTCTTCCAGGGTCATACCCGGAAGCTTATCCTTCAACTGCATTTCCTTATACAAGTTCCCGCTCGTATTAAAAAAGCTCTTTATATCCTTTCCGCTTCTCTCATGCCACTCCTTCAATTCCGCCGCAGTAGGATTATCCTCCTTAATATGCCTGTCTATGTAAGCAATTTCATGCGCCTTCAACCACTCTCCCGCCTTTTTGCAAGTACTGCATTTCGGATATTCTACAAATAGGACCTTCATAACATACCTCTTTTCTAAATTTTAGTTTATAAATTTACTACCATCGTTTGACAAGGTCTTATCCGACCGTGTGTGACCTTGTCAAACAATGGTACCGTTTTCTTCTATAATATTATCACACGATTGCAGCTTTCATACAACATCTCATTTTACATTGCTTTTCCAAAGGTTTTTATTTATGAATATATATATTGACAATATATATTATACAATATATAATATGCATAATAATTACATATACAAAAAATAAAGTTATCAGTCTTGGCTTTTTCCAGCACCTTTGCAATTTCGAGTGCATATCTAAAATCCATACCGAAGAAAGGAGTTCATATGATATACCCGATCAGCTCCCCCTTGCTGGACTTTCTCCTCCTCTCTATCGTCCGGCAGCAAGACAGCTACGGTTACCAGATCAGTCAGCAACTAAAAAGCGTATCAAATATGAAGGATTCTACGCTTTACCCCATCCTCCGCCGCCTTTCTGACAACGATTTCGTCATTACCTATGACCAGCCCTTCCAGGGCCGCAACCGCAAATATTACCGTATAACCGAGGCAGGAGAAAACCAATGGCAATACCTGAAAAACGAGTGGCAGCAACATATTGCCGCCATAGAAGAAATCATAAATGAGAAAAAGACTTTCCAAGAGGGAGGAAACAAAAATGAATAAAGTGGAATACATGCAGTCCTTAAGGAAACAATTGCGTCGTCTTCCAAAAGAGGACTTTGAAAGGGCCGTGGATTATTTTGAAGAATATTTTTCCGATGCAGGCGCCGAAGAAGAGGCTCAGGTAATTGAGAATCTGGGCACACCGGAATTCGCAGCAGAACAAATCATAGCCGAAATCGTTCGCAAAAACGCATCAGCTCCGGTCAAGGACGTAAAAAGAGGCTTAAATGCCGTTTGGGTGGGTGTCCTCGCTGTATGTGCGGCACCTCTGGCTCTTCCTCTGGCTCTGGCCTTCGCCGTAATGATCATCGCCTTTGTTTTTTGTATACTGGCAATCATAGTGTGCTTTATCTTTGCAGGCATCGTGCTTACCATTTCCGGCCCTTTTTGCATCGTCGCCGGATTCACCGTGATCACCGTCAATTTCCCTGCCTTCCTCAGCTGCCTGGGAGCCGGCCTTGTCTCTATGGGAATCGGCATGCTGCTGACCTTCGGCATGATACGCTTCTGCCAATGGTTCCTTACCGGCATGGTACGTTTCTTCGGACATCTCATTGAAAAAGGAGGAAGAAAAAATGAGCAAAACAAATAAATTTCTTGCTGTATGTGCTGCTTTTATCGGTCTGGGCATCATTTTATATTTTACAGGCTTTTTTCTCGGCGAAAGCGTTATCGGTATCGGCATAAACCGGGATGGCTTCCAGGTATATACCTGGAACCAGACAAAGCTGAAGGAAACTGACATTTTGGAGACAATAGATAGCGAACTGGACGCTTTTCAAAGTATTGATATGAGCGCTTCCTATGCCAATGTAGAAATCAAAGAATCCGATCACTTCAAGATTTCTTATAAAACGGCCGCGAATCATCCTTTGTCCTATGAAATAAAAGACGGTACGCTGTATGTAGATCAAGCGAGTAATACAGCCTCTTCCTCCAACTACATGTTTATCGGCTTCTCAGGTATTCGAAGCAGCAACGTACGGGAAAACGAATCCATTACCGTTTATATTCCAGACAACACCGAATTGAGCAATGTTTCGATCAGCAATGACTGTGGAAACACTAATCTTTCGGCTTTAAATGCTTCTTCCGTTTCCTTATATACGGATTACGGTGATGTAAGCCTGACCGATGTCAGTGCTCCTGTCATCGGGCTGAACATAAACACCGGCGATTTGAATATGGACAATATAACTACAGATACCCTGACAGTAACCACTGATTACGGAGACGCAGCGCTAAGCGCCATCGACGCTTCTGCCATTACCATGAAAGTAAATACCGGCAGCCTGAATATAAAGAATATCGCTTCCGGTATCTTTGAAACAGTGATCGATTACGGTGACCTACAGTTAAGCTCCATAGATACCGATTCTCTCTCCGTAAAAATAAATACGGGTGACCTTACCATAGCGGATATAACGGCAAACAATTTCATTGCAGATATCGAATACGGCGAAAACAACGCGGAGCGGATTACCATATCCGGAAATACGGATATTACGATGGGATCCGGATCTCTATACATGAAGGATGCTGCCTTCCATACCTTAACAGCAGATAATGAATATGGAAACGTTTCCCTGCGCTTCTCCTCCCCTGCTGCCGACTATTCCTACGATTTATTTACAGAATACGGCACCATTAAAATCGAAGAGCAGGATATGGGCGCAAAGTATAAACCGCTTTCCTCTCCGGACTTGCAAAAGAATATCAAAGTCTCCTGCGGGTCCGGTAATATCGACATAAGCGGCTTATAATCTGTAAACCCGCAAGCTTATAGATCCAGTAGATAATCATAAAAAAAGCTGCGGTACTTATCATATACAAGTACCGCAGCTTATTTCTATTTCTCCGGACTTACCTTAAGAACCGTGTAATTTCCGGTATTTTTATAGTCCTTCCCGTAGCCGTCGTCATCATAATAGATATATTGCGTCTCCTCATCCGCAAAGCTGAGCAGCGTCAAATTCTTAAAGTCGACCTCCTCCACACATTGACCGCCTTCTTCCGCAACCGGAAGAATATGGTTCCTGCGGATAAACAGTACGACTTCTTCCAAAGCCACATCTATATAATGATGCCCCTTTTCAAGGACAATTTCCTCTCTGTCCCTCAGCGACCTAAACCGAACCATTTTCATGCTCTCTGGCAAATACACATATCTGCCGTTAGCATTCTGCTCATAAACCGGAGCGATCATCACACTCTCTCCGATCATCAGCTGATCCTCCACCCGTTTCGCCTGTTCATCCTGAGGATAAACAAAGGATAACGGCTTGCAGTACATGCCGTCCGACAAAGATGCTTTCATAAATTCACTGTAAATATAGGGAAGAAATCCATAACGAAGTCCGATAATATTTCGAAAGGCTTCCGTATTTTCAAAACGATATATTTCCTGCCGTCTCGTTCCCATCGCGGAATGATTCCGCATCAAAGGTGTAAAAATACCGAATTCCAGCCATCTAAGCATCAAATCCTCTGTGGTATCCGCACCGAAGCCTCCAATATCCGCGCCGGTATAAAGGAATCCGCACATATTTAAGGAAGGAAGCATACGAATGTTCAGAAGCAGGTGCGACCACCAGGAAAGATTGTCTCCCATCCATATTCCTCCGTAACGGTGCATGCCGATATAGGAAGAACGGGAATACATCAGAATCCTTTTATCAGGACACAGCTCTTCGAAGGCTTCCCCCGCCGCCTTTGTCATATTGAAGCCATATAAATTGTGCACCCTATCGTGACGAATCTTTTCGCCGTGATATTCATGGTAAAAACGCGTATAGTCGTTCTCATTGTTATTAAGTCCGGCGACAATATCCTTAAACGCGAAGAAGGATTGAATATCCAGATTCTTATTCTTATACTCCTCAATCTCTTCGAATACTTCCTGCAAACGCTCTTCCGAATAGAAAATCGCCGGTTCGTTCATATCGTTCCAAAAGCCGTCGATCCCCTTATCCAGAAGAAACTTGTACTTTCCGCCGAACCATCTGCGTGCATCCTCCTTTAACATATCCGGAAAATGCACCCTTCCGGGCCATACTCCCGCCACAAAGTTTCTGCCGTCCTGCGTCCTGCAGAAATATCCCTTCTCTGCACCTTCCTCATATACCTCATAACCTTCCTCAATTTTCACTCCGGCGTCGATAATCGGAACGAGATGGATACCCTGAGCTTTCATTTCCTCCACTAAACCCTGAAGATCCGGGAATCTTTCCTCGTTTACCGTGAAATCCTTATAACGCTCCATGTAGTCTATATCCAGGTAAATGCTATCCAGCGGAATACCGTTTTCCCTATGCCGGGCCGCCACCTCGCGTACCTCATCCTCCGTCATATAGCTCCAGCGGCTTTGTCCATAACCGAATGCCCACTTGGGAGGAATGTAGCTGCTTCCCACCAGCTCCCGGAATTCCTTTACAATTTCTTCCGGCGAACCTGCTTCTATGATATAAAGACAAACATTCTTATCAGGAATGGAAATCACAAGCTCTTCCAGCTTCGTATAGCCCACATCAAAGACTACCTTGCCCGGATGATCCACAAATACCCCGAAGCTTTTTCGCCCTCCGGCCACAATAAGAAAGTTATGGGCTCCATAGAGCGAGCGCGTATCCTCCCTATGGAACGGATCATCGCTGCATTTGCTTTCATATATCCATCCCCGCTTATTGATTCCCCTGACATTTTCTCCCAGACCGTAGACGATGTCCTCTCTCTCCATTTTGCAAGTAAAAAGAAGGCCTTCTCCGCCTTCAATTTCCTTTTCACTCATGTGAAAAAACTTTTCTAAAAGGGCGGCATCGGCCGGTTCCAGACCGCCAAGTATTACCGCCTCCGTATCCAATGGTCTTCCGAAAATAAACTTATCTGTCATTTGTGCAATATTATCCTTCCATTAATTTCACATACACTTTTCTGTTTCTTGCTCCGTCATATTCCAGGAAATAAATTCCCTGCCACGTTCCCAGAAGAAGATTACCGTTCTCTATTATTACTAACTCCGAAAATCCCATCATGCTGGCTTTCAAATGGGCTGCCGAATTCCCTTCCATGTGACGATATCCATCCTCCCAGGGAACGATCTTATCGATTTCCATAGTAAAGTCCCGCACCACGTCCGGATCGGCATTTTCATTAATTGTGACCGCCGCTGTAGTGTGGGGTACATAAATCATACATATGCCGCTCTTTACCCCGCTTCCGGCCACAAGTTTCTTCACCTCTCCGGTGATATCTATCATCTGCGTATGTGCACTTGTCCGCACCGGAATCTCATATATCTTTCCCATACATGCCTCCTGCTTTCACTATTCACCAATAACCTTAATAAGCACCCGCTTGTTCCGTTTCCCATCGAATTCAAAATAAAAAATCTGTTCCCACGTACCGAAATCGAGCTTCCCTCCAGTAATGGCACATACTGTCTCGCGTCCCATGATCGTGCGCTTCAAATGGGCATCCGCATTGTCCTCATAGCCATTGTGATTATATTGGCCGTAAGGCTTCTCCGGTGCCAGCTTCTCGAGCCATACCTCATAGTCGTGATGCAGTCCGCTTTCGTCGTCATTGATGAACACGCTCGCAGTAATATTCATGGCATTTACCAGCACAAGTCCTTCCTTAATCCCGCTTTCATCGATTGCCCGCTGCACCTCTCCCGTAATATTCTGAAGTCCTCTCCTCGAAGGAAAATTAAAATGCAGCTCTTTTCTAAAAGATTTCATATCCATATCCTCCCTACGGCGGTGAAACCGCATCGCCTCATTCAGCAGCCTGTTCCATATATTGGCTCAAATCCACAAGAAATTTGTCCCACGCTCCTTCGTTTTTCACATAATATTTAGGACATAACTTACCGCCTTCATCGTAGTGACGAAGAACATCCTCGGGCACAAGCTCGTATTTATGCAAAAGCCATGCCGTCAGCTCAATCAACGACTGATAGGTCTGGTCCGTAAATTGTCCGTCCTCCCTTTCATAGCAGCATTCAATAGAGATAGAATCGTAATTGCGCTTCATTACCGCATAGGCAATCTCCTTAGTGGGAATGCACTGAACCACTTCTCCGTCACAGCTTATAATAAAATGAGCGCTTGCTGAACGCTCATGTGTTTCAGCCAGGGATTCGAAATAGCTTCGATTCTGCAATGCCGTTGTTCCCACATTCGCCGTATAATGAATGAAAATATTCTTAACCTCCGGCAAAGCGATTCCGGGTCTGGAAAACTCGTTGACAGTAAGTAGCTCTACGTCCATCGCCGGCATAGCCAGTTCGGCAGCGTAGAAATCCTGCCACTTGCCCTTCTTTCCATCCTTCAAGGTTCGAATTTCTTCACTTAGCACCGCCTGTATGCTCTCCTGTCTTCCGATCCCGCCGGATACAAAGAGCACAAGAGCGATAACCCCTGCGATCAAGGCAAAGGATAATGCGGCAGTCATGCCTATGGCCGCCATTCTGATTAATTTTCTTTTTCTCTTACGCTTTTTTCTGCGGATTCTTTCTTCCTGCGTCAGAGCACGTCTTCTCTTCTCCGGCCTGACCACATCCTCAATCTGCATCTTATGTATTTCCATTTTTAACACAACTCTGCCCCTCGGACAGCCCTCTCCGGCCTTTTATGTATCCATTATACATAATTAGTTACGTCGAGAATAAAAATGGTTCACATATTTATAAATTATTAAGATTTAAGAGGCTCTATATCATATCCAAAAAATTAAGTTGATTTTCTCCGTAATTCCGCTTATACACGTGTACGATATCCTTCATTTTATAAAGAATTCCATATTTCTCGCATTCCTCTGCGAATACCGAATAAAGCCGGGATGACCTGGGAGACCGGCACTCGTAGTATTCCCCGTACTGCTTTCTGTACTTTCCTACCAGATTATCTTCGGGAAACAGCTCATTTAGCTTTTGGTAATAATAATCTCTCTGATTCTGCCTGAGCGTTACCCCGAAGGCCGGATAGATAAAGTTAACAGAACACTGCGCTGCCCTATGAACGATATTTAAAATATTTTCTTCATTATCCTCCAGAAAAGGCAAAACCGGCATAAGCAATATGCCGGCAAATATTCCGTTCTCCCGCAAGCTCGAAAGCGCCTCAAACCTCTTGGAGGAAACGGCTGCTCCCGGCTCCAGCTTCGCCGCCAGTTCATCGTCCGCCGTAGTTATCGTCACCTTGCAAAGCACCGGAGAATGCTCTCTTATATCCATTAAAATATCGATATCCCGAGTGAGCAAGGGGCTCTTGGTAGCGATAGCCACCCCGAATTCGAAGACGTTAATGAGTTCCAGAGCATGTCTGGTCAGACACAATTCTTTTTCAAAAGGATTATAAGGGTCGCTCATAGCCCCGGTGCCTATCACTCCCTTTTTCACCTTGCGGCGCAAATCGTCACGGATTATCTGCAGCGCATTTTCCTTGGCACGCACCTTGTCAAAGTCTTCAATATGGTAGCATTCCGATCTGCTGTCACAATAAATACAGCCATGACAGCAGCCCTTATATATATTCATATTATAATCCGTACCAAACCATTCACCGTTCTTCGTCTTGGTTATGATCGTTTTTGCCGGAATATATTCCATCATGCACTATGCCTCATCCATGGACTTTTACACCTGCATCTGCAGCAGCCTATTCTTCAGCTCGCCTTCAATGCGTTGAAGCTCCACTTCCGCCTCTCTTCTCTTCTGGCGTCCCTCCGCCTGAATCCTTACCACCTCATCCAATGTGGAGATCAAAGACTCGTTGGTCTGTTTCAGCGTCTCGATATCCACAATACTTCTCTCCGCCTCCTTGGCCGTTTCTACCGTAGCCACCTTCAGCACCGCCGCATTTTTCTTAAGCAGCTCATTGGTCATATCCGTAACCTCCCGCTGCGCCTGAGCCGCCTGAGAAGAATGGGTAATGCCAAGCGCTAACACCATCTGACTCTTCCAGAGAGGAATCGTGTTCACGAGGGTAGACTGAATCTTTTCCGACATGATCGTATCGTTGCTCTGTACCAGCCGGATCTGCGGAGCCATCTGGATGGATACCATTCTGGTCAGCTCCAGATCATGAATCTTCTTCTCGAAACGGTCGCACTGTGCCACAAAATCGTTCACTGCCTGCGCATCCTCAGGCAGATTGCTCGCCTGAGCTCTCTCCATGAGAACAGGAAGCTCCTCCTGCCTTACCTTGCCGAGCTTTTTCTTGCCCGCCAGAATGTACATCGAAAGCTCCTTAAAATAATTCTTGTTCAGGTCATACATCTTATCAAGCATCGCCGTATCTTTTAAAAGCTGGATCTGATGGTCTTCTAAAACGCCGCATATTTTGCCTATATTGACTTCTGCCTTGTCGTACTTGCTCTTCATAGAGGCAATTTTATTGCTGCCCTTTTTAAACACTCCGAGAAAGCCTTTTTCTTCCTCCTCGTCGAACTTTTTCAGCTCGTATACCACGCTGGATAAAAGCTCTCCGATTTCTCCCAAATCCTTGCTGCGCACGTTGGAAAGCGCAGTCTCGGAAAAATCCGCGATTTTCTTCTGGGATCCCGCTCCGTACTGCAAAATTACAGTAGAATTGTTCAAATCGATCTTGGAAGCGAAATCGTCCACCATCCTGCGTTCTTCAGGCGTAAACGTACTCTCATCAAAAACCTCGATCTGTTCCTGCTTCTCCGCACCGGAAGGCGGAATCACTGCCGGCGCTGCCGGTTCTTTCGCCAAATCTTCAAATGGACTTAATGTTAAAACCGGTACATCATTTCTGTTCTCTTCCATTGCCATAATCTGCTCCTTTATTCTCCCTCATTCTCTTTTTTGAATTCATCCTTTAAAAGCCCTTCTTGTGCCAGCATAGTAGACAATACGGAAATATCCGTGGAAATATCCATCGCGTCATCCTCAAAAAGCTTGTCAAACATCTTTTCAAAGGCTCCGTTTATATCGTCCAGCATTTCTTCAATTTCTTTTTTCGCGGTGGTGATATTATCTCCCTGGACCGGCTGCTCGCTGAATTCCTGATATGCCTCCACCAGTTTAAGCGTAGTAGGCATATAGTAGCTCATGAACCTGCGTATATCGGACAGCTTCTCCGGGTTCTGCTCTATATGCTCAAAAATACGGGTACAAATCCTCTCCAGACGGAAAAGCTTGCCGGAAATCTCCTCATCCGGCATACTGTCGTTAGCAGCCTTGATGCGCCTGATATATTCCTTTCCTTCTTCCACAGTTATCATAAGCTGCTTTCTCACCGGGTCCTGCTCTAACAGCTCCTTCTCCTTGGAAAGACGTTGTTCCTCCTCCTTGCGGCGTTCCAGCTCTTTCTGTGCATCCTGATACATCTGATAGGATTCGTCCGTCAGCATGAAGCAGGTCTCCTGACGGTCCAGATGTCCCTCGCGAAACCACCGGCGCCTTATCATGCGCTTTAAGTCCTTGATGACAAACTTGTCCTTTTTTCCTACTATCTTAGCAAGGCTCTCTATGGAATGAAAATCCTTCACTCCCATAGCCTTTACATATTTTTTAAATCTCTTCACTCTGCGCCTCAAAAATCCGCCCGCTGCGGCTGCCGCCGTGCAGATACAGCCTAACACCAACGGTATCTCTATGGATATGGCTCCTATTCCGAACAGATTGACCGCGACAAAGGATAGTGAATATGCCACCAGCGCATAGCTCCACGATAGCACCGCACCAAGACTTCCGAACACGGTAAGCAGCACGCCGGATACGCTCCCCTGAGGACTTCTCATTACCGGGAGCTGGCGGTTATTTCGATATTCCTTCATAGGCTGCGCGGTTTTCGCGTACTGGCCCGTGCGGTAGGTATCCTGATAGTTTTTTTTCGGAGGCACGCTCTGATACGGTTTACTTCTGTTCTGACCCGCACTCTTATTCGCATTATCAGTAGCTTCCTTTACGGAACGGCTCACTTCCTGCATGGTGTTTTCCACCGTCGCTCTGATATTTTCCTGCAATTCCGTAACTTCCTTGGACTTTACGAATTTATCAATTTTTTCTCCAATATCCCGCCCCCAATTGGAAAAATCCATATCGTTCATTTTACCATTCTCCGCCGTTCTTATTATACTAAAATCAATCTATAGAAATTTACTTTAGTAGTATAGCATACAGGCGGTGTAAAGTACAAGAAGCGAGTAGCTATTTTCATGCAAATACAGGAGAGACTTTTCTCGCCTCTCCTGCATGTTATATCAGCTCCTATAAACCCTTTTCCTTAATTTCCCGATTGATTTCCCTGGCCTCGCCCCTGTAATAGAAATAGAAGCAAAGCCAAACAATAAACGCGCTGACTATCGCTATCAGGATGCTTGCAAGCATAAGGGAAATATTTCCTAAGGGTATCCACTGCATATAAAAGGCCACCGGAATATACACGATAAAACCTATCGCTCCATGGATCAAAAGCTGCTGCACTCTGGAGAGCCTTTCGTTATCATATACCACAGTTGGAAGACTCCAGCCTAGACCCACGACCATCGAAGCCGCTATCTGAGTGTTGAAGCCTCTGGGAGAAGATAAAAACCACTCATTTCCCATAATGGTATATCCTGCCATTCCATGAGATAAGTTCTTGTAATATAATCTTTGCAGCCGTTCTTCATCACGAGGTACATCATGGCGTTAAAGGCCGGCTCCACACTGTCAATTTTCTTCAGATTCACAATGGTAGTCTTGGAAATCCTCATGAAATTCTCTCCCAGCATATATTCCAGCTCGTAAAGCTTCTTTCTTGACAAATATTTCTTATCCCTGCCGTAAATGAAAACCTCCTTGTTTTCCGCACGCACCATATAGATTTCCGCTCCGTCCAAGATAACTATTTTCTCGTTTTCTTTTGCGGTGATTACGCTTCCCTTCATTTCAAAAGCTTCCGCAGCGCGCTGTACCTCTTCAGTTACCGCATTTGCATAAATCACAGCATATGGTTCTTTTATATCCGCAGATAGTTTTATTTCAACCTTCACAATCCCGCCTCCCATTATATTCATAAACCGGTTCGATATTAGAATAACCGTTTTTTTCCCCTTTGTCAGTCGTTTTTGAGTAACAGGCAAAAAAAGGCAGATGAGCTGCATAAACTCTCATCTGCCTTCTGCAAAAAGCTTCTTCCGGTTATTATTTTGCCCCGCTTTCGATTATCTCTCTCGCCATGCCAAGCATTTCGTCCGCGGTAAGCGCAAGGTCAAAACCACTCAGATTATATACAATTCCGTCCTTCACCCATCCCACAGAAAAAAACTCTTTAATTTCCACCTCAGAGGTACCGTAGGAAATTGCTAAAGCTCCGCTATCCTGCGCCTTCTCATCTTCCTCGGTCAATTTGTAATCGGGCGGAACGAATTTGAATGTGGTCTTATTGAAAATCAGGGTAACATCGCCGCACTGCATTGTTTTATCAGCAGCAGAAATATTTAAAACCGTTTCCGGGGTTTCGCCGGCAAACAGCTTACAAGCGGAAGAGGAAATTTCTTTAGCTCCTGTTTTCTTGTAAAAGATATCGATTTCTTTCTGCTCATCCTCCTTTTGCCCTGCCTCATTTTGTATCGCAGTTTCTGATATATAGATGCCGTTCATTTTATAGCCGTTGGAGAAGGCTTCTACTGCATCTATCCGATACCCTGCCTCTTCTTCCGCCTTTTCCAAATCCTCAAACTTCGTATAATCCGGGATTATGGAGCCGTGACTCACATAATTTTTAATCCCGCTTCCTGCGATCGACGCCGTTCCCAACACAAGACATGCTGCCGCCACTCCGATCGCTACTTTCTTCACACTGAATCTCTTCATAGAAATAGTCCTTCCTTTCTCGTCTTTAAAAAGCCGGCTGTCAATTTGCCGCTTCAAGCTTTCGGAGGCACTTATCCGTCCGCTCATTTCACAAAGGGCTTCCTTCAATGTTTCATCCTTTTCATCCCACTCCTTATGAATAATGCAATCCTTTTTGCTTTTCATATTCTTTGCCTCCTTCCTCCTGCGCTTTCAATATTCCTTTTAACTTTTTTCTCGCATTGTGCAGTCTGGATTTTACGGTTCCCTGCGTGCATCCGATCACCTTCGCGATCTCTCCTGCGGACAGCTCATTGTAATAATACAGAACGATTACTGTCCGATGCTTGATATCTAAGCCCTGTACCGCATCGCTTATCATTTTTTCCGTCTCATTTCTCACAAGCTTATCCAGAGAGGTGACTCCGTCCGTGGCCTCCGCCTGCATGTCGATATCCTCGTCAGGAATTTCCCTGCCGCGCTTCTTGGTCTGTCTATATGCCGTACGGTACAATATTTGAAAAAGCCAAGGCCGAAAACCCTCGTCCTTTTTCAGTTCTCCGATATGCAGATAACATTTTACAAACGTCTCCTGCACGATGTCCTCGGCATCATTCCTATTGCCGCTCACCAGATATGCCATGCGCAAAAGTATATTTTTATAATTTTCATACAGAGCGTCAAAGGCCGCCTTATCTCCGCCTTTTAGCTGCTGCACCAGTCTTAATTCTTCCACGACCTTGGACTCCTTCCTCTTCTTTCCGATACGTATCTGACTATAAGAGCATTCTTTTATGAAAAAGGTTCATTTTCTGATCAATCTATTTTTATTTCAGCATAACCGCTTGCACTGGGCTTCGTCCTTTGTTACACTTTTTATCAATGCTGAAATTAAAAATCGTTATGTAAGTCAATACCCCGGCAAGCTGCGGGATATTTGGCCCTCGCGGCATTCGCCAAATGCAGGCAGGCTTGCACCCGGCTCATTGCTCAAGGGAATAAAAGGAGGATGTACATGTACGAACTATCGAGAAAGGATATGTCTAAAATCGCCCCGCTTTTTTCAAACGCCGCCCACACTATCATCCGGTCCTGCCTTCAAGGGTACATGGGAAGGGCTTGGACCGATAACCCGGAGCATCCCTCCAGTGCCCAGATTATCGTAGGAGATTTCTGCTTTTTTACAGGTGTCCCCAATCGTGAACTTACAGACAATATCCATGTGGATTCACCTTCCGGCCTTCTGCTTCTCATTCCGGAAAGTCCTGGGTGGGACGTTCTTATCGAAGAAGCTTATCCTGAAAGCTTTGAACGATTTATGCGTTATACCATAAAAAAACCGGAAGCATTCCATAAAGAAACGCTTTCCGGCAATATTGCAAATCTTCCCGGCGGATATTCTCTCCGTAAGATAGATGAAGCTATCTACCGCCGTCTTTTGATGATGGAGCAGCTTCGAGACTTATGTTCCGTATTCGGCAGCTACGAAGCCTATGAAAAACATGGGCTGGGGTTTGTCGTTATGTGCGAAGACGCCATCGTCTCCGGGGCCTCTTCTTATACCGTCTATGATAAGGGTATCGAAATTGAAGTGGACACCCTCGCCGGATACCGCAGAAAGGGCCTCGCTCTCATCTGCGCCTCCCGCTTGATCTTGGAATGCTTGGAGCGGGGGCTTTATCCCAGCTGGGACGCCATGAACAAGGAGTCCGTAATGCTGGCAGAGAGGCTTGGGTATCAGTTGGGCGAAGCGTATGTCACCTATATTGTAATAGAAAAATCTTAATCCAAAGCGGCACTTTCATCGAGCAGTATTTTCTTCATATCCGAGAGCAGCTCTTCAGTCAGCGT
The DNA here is from genome assembly GCA_023399455.1 of Bacillota bacterium. Taxonomy (GTDB): domain Bacteria; phylum Bacillota; class Clostridia; order Lachnospirales; family Lachnospiraceae; genus Kineothrix; species Kineothrix sedimenti. Next base: position 14,213 of record JAEWPN010000114.1, on the reverse strand, counting down.
CAGCAGATTTTCCGCATCCTTCTCTACCACCGCACATTTTTTGTAGCGGAAGAGGAAAAAGGGAGTACCCTTGGCGTTAAATGAAAGCTTGGGATATTTTTTCAAAAGGGCGGGGATATTCTCCGCTCTTATTTTTGCATCGGAGTTCAGCAAAAAGCGTATCTCGCCATTTTGTCCCCGCACCTCAGGCATGTAAAGCTTGTGGGCATTTACACGCACCAAAGCGATTCTTAGGAGGTTATCCACCGATTTAGGGATTTCTCCGAAACGATCCAGCAATTCCTCCTTCATATCATCGCTTTCCGCACTATTATCGATACCTGCGATCCGCTTATAAATATCCAGTTTTTGAAATTCATTCATGATATAGGACGGCGGAATAAATGCATCCACATCCAAATCCACAGAGGTATTGAAATCCTCCTCGGTTTTCATTCCCTTTAGGTTCTTTACCGCCTCGTTCAGCATCTTGCAATACAAATCATATCCTACCGCCTGCATATGTCCATGCTGCTTCGAGCCCAGCAGATTGCCCGCACCGCGTATTTCCAAATCCCTCATGGCAATTTTAAAGCCACTGCCCAAATCGGTAAATTCCTTGATAGCCGCAAGACGTTTTTCCGCAACTTCTTTCAGCATCTTATCCCGCTTATACATCAAAAACGCATAGGCGGTGCGGTTGGAACGTCCTACTCGCCCTCTGAGCTGATAAAGCTGGGAAAGTCCCATATTGTCGGAGTCATGGATGATCATCGTATTCACATTAGAGATGTCCAGACCGGTCTCTATAATCGTAGTGGAAACCAGTACGTCGATTTCACCTCCGATAAAGTCATACATAATCTTTTCCAGCTCATGCTCCTTCATCTGGCCATGAGCGAAAGCAACGTTCGCCTCCGGCACGAGCTCGGCGATTCCCGACGCAATATCTGCGATATTATTTACCCTGTTATAGACATAGTAAACCTGGCCATCTCTGGATAGCTCCCTGACGATAGCCTCTCTTACCATTTCCTCATTATATTCCAGTACATAGGTCTGGATCGGAAGACGGTCCTCCGGTGCCTCCTCCAGTACGCTCATATCACGGATGCCGATAAGGCTCATATGGAGTGTTCTCGGTATAGGCGTAGCCGTGAGGGTAAGCACATCCACATTTTCCTTCATCTTCTTTATCTTTTCTTTATGAGCCACTCCGAAACGCTGCTCCTCATCGATAATAAGAAGTCCGAGATCCTTGAAAACAATATCCTTGGAAAGCACCCGGTGGGTGCCGATGACGATGTCCACAAGGCCTTTTCTCAGGTCTTCTGCCGTTTTCTTCTGTTCCGCCGGCGTCCGGAAACGGGAAAGCAGATCCACGCGTACCGGAAAATCCTTCATTCTCTGTACAAACGTGTTGTAATGCTGCTGTGCCAAAATGGTGGTAGGTACCAGGTATACGACCTGCTTACCTTCCTGAACCGCTTTAAACGCCGCACGAATGGCAATTTCCGTCTTGCCGTAGCCTACGTCTCCGCAAATGAGGCGGTCCATGATCTTCGCACTTTCCATATCCTTTTTCGTCGCCGCGATGGCCGTCATCTGATCCTCCGTCTCCTCGTAGGGAAACATCTCTTCAAACTCCTGCTGCCATACCGTATCTTTTCCATAGACAAAACCTTCTCTCTGCTGTCTTACCGCATACAGCTCCACAAGGTCTCCTGCCACCTCGTTTACCGCCCCTTTTACCTTGCTCTTCGTCCGGCTCCATTCCTGCGTGCCCAGCTTATTGAGCTTCGGCTTTCTGGCATCGGCTGAGGCATATTTCTGGATCACATCCAGACCGGTGGCGAGTATATAGAGATTCCCTCCGTCCCGGTATTCGATTTTGATATAGTCCTTGACCACTTTTTCTACTTCGACTTTTTCAATTCCTTTATAGATGCCAAGTCCATGATTTTCATGGACTACGAAATCTCCCACCTTAAGGTCATTGAAACCGTTGATCTTCTGACCTTCATATTTCTTGACTTTCCGCTTTTTCTTCTTTTCCGCGCCGAAAATATCGCTCTCCGAAATAACGACGAACTTTATCAGCGGGTATTCGAAACCCTTCTGCGCACGGCCGTAGAAGGTCATTATCTCTCCCGGCTGTATTTCCCGAAAGGGATCCTCGCTGTAAAATCCGGTCAGCTCCTCATTTCTTAAATCCTCCGCCAGCCGCTTCGCCCTCGTTCTTGAACCGGATAAAAGAAGAACCCGGTACCCGCCTTTCTTATACCGCTTCAAGTCCTTAAGCAAAGCCTCGAAGCTGTTGTTATAGGAAGCGACGCTCTTCGCTCCGATATCGAACTTCTTATCCGCTTTGAAAAGCGAGTTCTTCAAGTCTATCGCCGCCAGAGTCACCACTCTGTTCTTCGCCATCCTGGCAGCCACCTCTTCCGAGCCGAACAGGAGATCCGCCTGCCCGGGCAAAGCGTAACCCTTTTCCATCCGGTGCATCATGCTTTCCCTGAATTCCAGTTCCACCGCATCCGCATGTTCCTTCACCCGTGCCGGTTCATCGATAAAGATACAGCTCTTGTCCTTATCGAAGAGCTCCATAAAGGAAACCGTTTCCGGATAGAAATAGCGTATGTAACTTTCCAGATTTGCCGCCTCCCTGAACTCGAAAATCTGCTCCTTCAGCTCTTTAATCTGCGAGGTAATGCGGTGCGCTTCCTCGGTTTTAAACTCCTTTCGGAATCTGTCCCCGCATTTTCGGGACTCTGCTTCTACCCGCTCCATACCCTTTTTCATTTCCTCAGCGGTAAGGACCATTTCCGTAGCCGGATAAATGCGGATGGACTGCAGCCTTTCTATGGAACGCTGGCTTAAGATGTCGAAGCTCCGGATAGATTCTACTTCTTCTCCCCACAGTTCGATTCGATAAGGATTCTCTTCCGTCAAATCAAAAATATCTACAATGCCGCCGCGAATGGAGAACTGTCCCGGTGCCTCCACCTGATAGTTCTTCTCATATCCCATTTCCACAAGCTTCTGGGCAAGCTTTCTTTCGTTCACAGAAGCCTGGCAGTCTATGCGAATCACATTCTTTTCCAAAACGGACAGAGGCACTTGAGGCGTCATAAAGCTATCGAAGGTAGTCACCACCGTAAGCGGTCTGCCTTCGATCACTCTTCTTAGCGCCTTTATTCTTTCCGTAACGATTTGGTTGCCGTGAATGTCCGCCTGATAAAAGATCAGATCCTTTGCCGGATACATTGTGACATTCCTGTCATATAATTTGCAATCTTCAAATATCGCCTTCGCCCTCAGGTCGTTATAAGTAACAATGATTTTATATTTGAAGCCCTCGCTGAGCCCATATGCCATATGAAGCTTCTGCGAATCCACACATCCCATCAGCGACACTGCCGCCTGTGGCTTACTAAGGAGCTTTGTAATTTCTTCGAATTCACCCAGCTCGTACAAGGGTGCGGTAAATGTCCTCATCTAAGTATTCCTCTCCCGGTTATTTTTTGTTCCTTGCGGCCATCGTCCATCTATTATATTTATAACGATACCTTGCGGTTGAATTCATTCATGGCGGTATCCGCCCCGTCTGCCAGCATGATTTCCAGCGCTTTTACTGCCTTGTCCAACGCTTCATCCACCGCCGCTTTTTCCTCTTTATTGAAGTGTCCCAACACCCAGTCAGCGAGATCATAATTCTTCGGCTTCTCACCCACGCCTATGCGCACTCGCGGAAAGTTGCCGTGTCCAAGCTGCTTTATAATGTTCTTCAGCCCGTTATGTCCTCCTGCACTCCCTTTTTTCCTGATACGGATCTGCCCCGGTTCCAGGCTGATGTCATCCGAAATGACGATCAGATCGCTCTCTGCTTCCACCTTATAATAATCGATAACCGGGCGGATACTTTCTCCGCTCAGGTTCATGAACGTGAGCGGTTTCACCAGAACTACCTTCTGACCGCCCACATAGCCCTTCCCTATCATCGCTCTATGCTTCAATTCGGCTACACTTATATTATATTTATCCGCAAGGGCATCTATCACCTCAAAACCTACATTATGCCTTGTATTTTCATATTCTTTTCCCGGATTCCCCAGGCCTGCAATAATAAACATCTTTATACCCATCTGCGCGTTGCGACGCGCACGCAAATCAATAGTTGAATACGCATTTTTATTCAACCTTATTTCTCCTATCATCCGTTAACGCTTACACATCATTTTAACCTTAAACCTTCTACATTTCAACAAGCTATTATTCAGGAGGAATCAAAAGAGTGCCAATATCTATCTATTACGTAAAAACGGGAATGCCCATTTAGAGCATTCCCGTTTTTATCGCATGTTTTTCTTTGTTCTTTTTTTATTCTTATCCTATTCTTCTTCGTCCGGCTCCAAAAGCGCTTTTTCATAGCTCTCCAGTATGGTCGCCTGAATCCGCTCCCTTGTGCTGGAATTGATCGGATGGGCGATATCCCTGTATTCTCCATCTGTCGCTTTCTTGCTCGGCATTGCAATGAAAAGCCCCTTCTCTCCTTCAATCACCTTGATATCGTGAACTACGAACTCTTCGTCCAAGGTAATCGATACAATTGCTTTCATCTTTCCTTCCTTCGTGATCTTACGCACTCTTACGTCTGTAATATCCATGTCGTTTATCCCCCTTGGCTAATCATAGGTTTGTCGCTATATGACATATCTGTCATTATGCTCTATCACAACTTTAATACCTTCCTCGCCTTTATGGTAGGAATTGGCCCTGATGGTATTCCTACTCTCCACTATGCAGTTTTCAATATGTGTATTGTCCCCGATGTAGACATCGTTCAGAATAATGGAATTCTTTATGTAGCAATTATTTCCGATGTATGTCTTTTTAAAGATAACGGAGTCCTCTACCGTGCCGTTTACAATGCTTCCGCTGGAAATCAGGCTGTTTTTCACATTTGCTCCCACATTGTATTTCGCAGGAGGCAGATCATCCACCTTGGAATATACGTCGGGATACTGTTTGAAGAAATAGTCCCTGATCTCCGGCTTCAAAAAATCCATATTCGTATGGAAGTAGTCCTCAACTGTCGCTATGTTGCTCCAGTATGACTTGATTTTGTAGCCGTATATCCTCTTCATATTCTTGTAACGGATAAGAATGTCCTTTACAAAGTCATAACGATCCTCTTCCATACCCTTTTCTATCATCTCTATAAGCTGGCGCCTTCTTACTATGTAAATACCGCAGGAAACGGTGCTGGATCTGGCCATTATAGGCTTTTCTTCAAATTCCTCGATACGGCTCTCCTCATTCATCTTGATGATGCCATACCTTCCCGCATCCATATCCTCCGGCATGTCCTTACATACAACCGTAATATCCGCCTTCTTATCGATATGATATTCCAGCACTTTGTTGTAATCCATCTTATAAATACCGTCACCGGAGACGATTACTACATACGGCTCATGGCTGTTTTTCAAAAAGGTAAGGTTCTGGGCAATAGCATCCGCCGTTCCTCTGTACCAGTAACTGCTCTCCGCCGTAACTGCCGGCGTAAAGACGAATAATCCGCCCTGTTTGCGGCCGAAGTCCCACCATTTGGAGGAGCTTAAGTGTTCGTTCAGGCTTCTGGCATTGTACTGTGTAAATACCGCCACCTTTTGAATATGCGAGTTAGACATATTGCTAAGAGCAAAGTCGATGCTTCTATAGCTTCCTGCAATAGGCATCGCACATACCGCGCGCTTCTGGGATAATTCTTTCATTCTGTGATTGTTGCCGCCTGCTAAAATAATACCAATCGCTCTCAATGTTCTTCACCCGCCTTTATCAATGTTCTCCCGCTTAAAAGATTTGCCTGTTCGTAGTCCTCCAGCGCTGTGATTCCAAAGATTACGGTATTCTTTCCTATGGTCACTCCTTCAGGAATCACACTCTTCTCCCCCACTGTAACCATTCCTTCATTGTAGATGTGCGGATCTGTCTCATTAGGAACCTCATCGCCAATCCCCATCCTTACATTGTTCCCGATGTCCGCATTCTCCGCGATAATTACCTTGTTCAACTCACAGCCCGAACCGATATGCGTCTCGTTCATGATGATGGAATCCCTCACCACGGTCCCCTTCTCGATGACAACGCCGCAGCCGATTACGGAATTGTATATCTCGCCGTGAATATCGGAGCCCTCTCCGATAATGCTCTTTTCGATCACACTCTCGGAGGATATATACTGGGGCGGCAGTATGGTGCTTCTCGTGTATATTTTCCAATATTCTTCATACAGGTTGAACTCAGGCACAATGTTTATAAGTTCCATGTTGGCCTCCCAGTAAGAACTGAGTGTTCCTACATCCTTCCAGTAGCCGTTAAATTCATATGCGTACAGCGGCGAGCCCTGCCTATGGCAATATGGAATGATATGCTTGCCGAAATCCAGCGCCGGCTGTTCCGAATTCATGATCAGGGAATTCTTCAGAGCCTTCCAGCTAAATATGTAAATCCCCATGGAAGCCAGATTACTTCGCGGGTTCTCGGGTTTCTCCTCGAAATCCGTTATCTGCTTCCTGTCATCGGTGATCATGATGCCGAACCGCTTCGCTTCCTCCATCGGCACCGGCATGACCGCAATCGTTACTTCAGCGTTGTTCTCCTTGTGAAAGTCTAACATTACCTCGTAATCCATTTTATAGATGTGATCTCCTGAAAGTATCAGCACGTAGTCCGGATTGAAGCTGTCGATATAATCAATGTTCTGATAAATAGCGTTAGCCGTTCCCGTATACCATTCGCTGTTGGTGCTCTTCTCATAAGGCGGAAGCACCGTTACACCTCCTATATTCCTGTCAAGGTCCCACGGAATACCTATTCCTATGTGTGTATTCAGCCTAAGAGGCTGATACTGGGTCAATACTCCCACCGTATCCACACCGGAGTTAATACAATTGCTGAGAGGGAAATCGATAATTCTGTATTTTCCCCCGAAGGCTACCGCCGGCTTTGCCACCTTCGATGTCAAAACCCCCAGACGGCTTCCTTGTCCCCCAGCTAACAACATGGCAATCATTTCTTTTTTAATCATGTCATCACCTCTTATCAGTCTTACCTGTTAGTCACACTTAAGTAATTACTATATTGTGTTTTAGATTATACCATATTATACTAAGAAAGTGAATATTTTTTACAAAATACTTTTCAATTTACGGCATTTTTTATGTAAGTTTTTTACAATATTTTTACATTTAAAGAAATTTATTTGTATATTTTATATATTTTTTTGGAGTTTCTTGCGTATCATACGGTCACTTTTAGTCAAAACGTGCCATTTTACGGGGCTTGTTTCCTTCTCCGACAATTTCCGACTCAAATTGCTATTGGTTTTTTCCGGCTATGTGAGTATAATATAGTATGCGTATCGTCCAAGGGAAAAGACATATCGTCCGCTCCGGGCAATACAGTATAAGCATAAAAAGAACAGGAAGTGCGGTTATGTACAACATTGATTTTCAACACCCTATTCACATATACTTCATCGGCATCGGCGGCATCAGCATGAGCGGTCTCGCCGAGATTCTTCTGACGGAGGACTTCAGAGTATCCGGCTCGGATATGAGACAATCGCCTCTGACCGAAGCCTTAAAGGAGAAGGGAGCGGTTGTCCACTACGGACAAAGAGCAGAGAATCTGACCTATGATATCGACCTCATCGTGTACACCAGTGCCATCCATCCCGATAATCCCGAGTTTATCGCCATGAAGGAAATGGGTATTCCCCATCTGTCGAGAGCCGAGCTTCTCGGGCAGATGATGAAAAACTACAAGCTTCCCATCGCCGTCAGCGGCACCCACGGCAAGACTACTACCACCTCTATGATATCGGAGATTCTCCTCGAGAACGACTGCGATCCTACACTTTCCATCGGCGGCATCTTTAAGACCATCGGAGGCAATATCCGGGTAGGCAAGTCCGAATATTTCGTGACGGAGGCTTGTGAATATACCAATAGCTTCTTAAGCTTTTTTCCGAAGATCGGAATTATACTTAACATAGAAGAGGATCATCTCGACTTCTTTAAAGATATTCATGATATCCGCACTTCATTCCATAAATTTGCCAAGCTGCTGCCGGAGGACGGAACTCTCATCATTAACGGAGACATCGATAATTACGAAGAAATCACAAGGGGACTGACTTGCCGGGTCATTACCTGCGGCTCCACTCCTTCTTGCGATTACAGTTATTCCGATCTGCATTTTGACGGGCTGGCTCATGCATCCTTTACGCTGAACCGGAGAAACGATTTAGCCGAAGACTTTTCCCTTATGGTTCCCGGAGAACATAATGTGCACAACGCCATGGCTGCCATCGCTCTCGCCGACGTCCTTCGCATCGACAGCGATACGGTGAAAAAAGCGCTTCTGCATTTTACAGGCACCGACAGGCGTTTCGAATATAAGGGTAAAAAAGACGGTATTACCATTATAGATGATTATGCCCATCATCCTACGGAAATTACCGCGACCTTGAAAGCTGCTCAAAATTATCCCCACAACACATTGTGGTGCGTTTTTCAGCCACACACATATACAAGGACGAAATCCTTCCTGAAGGAATTTGCGGCAGCTCTTTCCCTCGCAGACAAGGTTGTCCTTTCCGATATATATGCGGCCAGAGAGACTGATAACCTGGGAATCAGCTCCGCCAATCTTCAAGCGGAAATAAATAAACTGGGAGCTGAATGCTTCTATTTATCTTCTTTTGAAGAAATCGAGAATTTTTTATCAGAGAGCTGTGTTAAAAATGACTTGTTGATAACTATGGGGGCCGGAGACATCGTAAAAGTGGGGGAAAATCTTCTAAAAAAATAGCTATCCACAATATCCACAATTTTAAGAGCCCTATCCCTTTTAAAATTTGTGGATATTTTAGCTTTTCTGTCATTTAGGAAATTCCTCCCGTAACCCTTGGTCTTTACATGAATTTTACATATATTTACCTACCGTGCATCCTTCCTGCCGCTATAATTATCCACATTATCCACATCGTCCACATTTCTGGAAAATGGCGTATTTACGGCGTTTTCCGGCAAATTGACTATTTATTTTTAAAAGGGGTTATGTTATAATTCAATTTGCTTTGAAATGAGTATAGTAATATAATGGTTACTGTTCATATAAGAACGGAGTGAGCAGTAACATATAATGAAGACGGGTGAGATAAATGGGGCGTTTAACAATTTATAAGGACAACTATGTGGATGCAACGGCTGTATCCAATATTTTTATTGACGAATATATGAAGGATGCTAACGATGCACAGCTTAAAATATACATTTATCTTATCCGTATGATGAATGCCAATCTATCTTGCAGTCTGTCCGATATTGCGGACAAATTTAACCATACGGAAAAAGACGTGATGCGTGCGCTCAAATACTGGGAAAAGAATCGCCTTCTTTCATTAGAATACGACGAAGCCAGAAATTTAATCGGAATTCATCTTCTCGATTTAAACCGGCAGATAAACGGCGACCCTATGCCTGCCGCTCCGGCAGCGGCACGAGCCGTTAAAGAGCCCGTTTCTCCGGACATAGATGCTGTGTCAGAACCGGCTTCCGCTTCTGAGGATAAACAGTTAAGCGAGGAGTCTTATGAAAGGCCTTCCTATTCCTTAGACCAGTTAAAAGAATTCAAATCAAAAGAAGAAACCTCGCAATTATTATTTATTGTGGAACAATACATAGGAAAGACCTTATCTCCCTCCGAAGTGAGAACCATATTCTTCATTTCGGATAAGCTCGCTTTTTCCGTGGACTTAATTGATTACTTAGTCCAGTACTGTGTAGAGCGCGGCAAGAAGGACTTCCGTTACATAGAAAAAGTGGCTGTCAGCTGGGCACAGTCGGGCATTACCAATCCAAAAGATGCAGAAAAGTATGCTTACAAATACGATAAATCCGTTTATGACATCATGAACGCTCTGGGCAAGAATACTTCTCCCACTTCCAAGGAGGCTGATTATATCCGCCACTGGACGAAGGAGCTTGATTTTGACATGGACGTGATCCGCATTGCCTGTGAGCGCACCGTCATGGGAACGGATAAGCACCGTTTCGAATATGCCGATACTATTCTAAAGAGCTGGCACAATGCGGGTGTACACCATCTTTCCGATATCGCAAAGGAGGATGAGAAATTCCTGCGCGGTAAGACTTCACGCACACTGCCCAAATCCGTTTCGAACAATGCTTTTAATCAATTCAAGCAGCATGATTATGACTTCGAGACGCTGGAAAAGGAACTCTTAAAAATCCGATAACTTAAGGAGACTTCGCTGTGACGTTAAATAATGTTCAATATAATTTCATTATTCGCACATATGAGGAAAAGCAGGACAAGAACCGGCATTTGTTGGAGAAGCGCCGCGCCTATATTTATGAGCATGTGGATGGCTACAAGGAACTCGAAGACTCTATAGCCTCCATTTCCGTAGAACATGGGAAAAAGCTTTTAAGCGGGGACGATTCCGCTCTCGATGATCTGAAAACAATCATTAAAAATTTTTCTGAAAGCAAGACGAACCTTTTGGTCTCCTACGGCTATCCTTCCGATTATCTGGAGCCGGTTTACGATTGCCCCGACTGCAAGGATACCGGATACATAGACGGACAGAAATGTCATTGCTTCCGCCAGTTCGAAATTTCCATGCTTTACGAGCAGTCTCACATCAGCAAGATGTTACAGCATGAGAATTTTTCCAATCTTTCTTATGAATATTATAAGGATGATGATCTCGTGCTTTTTATGGATGCCGTAAACACTTGCAAGAAATTTATAGAAAATTTTGAATCCATCTATCAAAATTTATTCTTTTATGGTACAGTAGGGTCTGGCAAGTCATTTTTGTCCGGCTGCGTCGCAAAAGAATTGATCGAAAAGGGCCGTTCCGTCCTTTATTTCAGTTCCTCCTCCTTTTTTGAGACCTTATCCCAGCTTACCTATGGGTTTAGGAATAAAAACGGGCTAGGTGAAGCTTGCGACGATATTTATAACTGCGATTTGTTAATCATCGACGATCTGGGTGCGGAGGTTACGGGCAATTATACTTCTTCCCAGCTCTTTTCTTGTCTGAACGAGCGCCACATCCGGCACAAGTCCACAGTTATCTCTACGAACCTTTCGCTGGAGGAACTGCGAGTGCGTTATTCTGACAGAATATTTTCGAGGATTACCAGCAACTATACATTATGTAAATTATCCGGACCGGATATCCGAATATATAAAAAACTAAACAGAGCAAATTAAATACCTGCGCAGCAGAAAGTGAGGATTTTTTCATGGCAAAGCGTGAAGAAAAAAGAAATCTTGAGACCATTCCCGTCGGATCTCTAGGCATCATTCCTTTGGAAGGGTGTAAATCTTTGGGGGAGAAAGTTGATTACTATCTTGTAAATTGGAGGACGGAAAGAGAAAGTGAACACAAAGACTCTCTCGCATTTGCAGGTTATCAGCGTAAATCTTATATTCTTGGCGCGAAGGTTCCCCGCTTCGGCACCGGTGAGGCAAAGGGAATTATCATGGAATCCGTCAGAGGAACCGACCTCTATATCCTTGTTGATGTGGCAAACTATAGCCTCACGTACTCTTTATGTGGACATAAAAATCACATGTCTCCCGATGATCACTATCAGGATTTGAAACGAATTATTGCTGCAGTAGGCGGTAAAGCGAGAAGAATTACAGTTATCATGCCTTTCCTATATGAAAGCAGACAGCACAAAAGAAGCACGAGAGAGTCTTTGGACTGTGCGCTGGCGCTTCAGGAAATGGTTGCCATGGGCGTAGACAATATCATTACCTTCGATGCACACGACCCGCGAGTACAGAACGCGATACCTCTTCATGGTTTCGAGACGATACAGCCCACTTATCAGTTCATCAAGGGACTTCTCCATCATGTGCAGGGTCTGACCTTGGATTCAGATCATATGATGGTCATCAGCCCCGACGAGGGCGGTATGGGACGCGCGATCTATATGGCCAACGTGCTCGGTCTGGATATGGGTATGTTTTATAAGAGACGTGATTATACGAGAGTGGTAGATGGCAGGAATCCTATTGTTGCTCATGAATTCCTTGGAACCAGCGTAGAGGGCAAGGATATGATTATCATCGACGATATGATTTCCTCCGGCGAAAGCGCTCTCGAAGTAGCGGCTGAGCTTAAGAAAAGAAAGGCGGGCCGGGTATTTATCTGTTCCACATTCGGTCTCTTTACCAATGGCCTCTCCGGTTTTGACAAGGCCTTTGAGGACAAGAACATCGACAGAGTGCTTACCACCAACTTAATCTATCAGACGCCGGAATTGCTTTCCAGGGAATGGTACATCACCTGTGACATGAGCAAGTATATTGCATACCTTATCGATACCTTGAACCACGATGCTTCTATCAGTGATTTGTTAGATCCTAACGAACGTATCCAGAACGTTGTGGCAAAATATAAGAACGGGGAGCTGGATGATTAGTGTTCCGGCCTATAAAGATGAAGTATTTTATTATCCATATAGTTTAAACGGCCATCCGTTCAAACTATATGGATAAAAATTTGCGCTTGCGGAGGGAAGTCCGCAGGATATGAGAAAGGCATAATGATTCTATGAAACTGCACTCCGCACATAAAATTACACTTATCCGGTCCGGTTCAAGGGCCGATTTATTTTTGGACAAACAGTTTGGAAGCAATCAATTTTCCTATGGAGAAATATTTTCTATGCTGCTTCCGCTTATTCTGGATCAGTTTTTTATCAACATCATCGGGCTGCTTACAACGGCTATGATAAGTTCCTCCAGTCAGGAATCCGTATCCGCGGTCAGCCTCGTATCTCCCTTGAATATGATGACTTATTCCATCTTCAATGCCATCGCTGCCGGAGGCACCGTAGTCGTTGCACAGTATAAGGGGCGGGGTGAAACGGAGAAGATACGTGCTGCCGCCGGGCAGGTAATGTTCGCCACCTCGCTGGCGGCCGGGGCTTTATGCACTCTTTTGATCGTTTTTTCAAACCCGTTGGTATATACCTTATTTGGAGCGGCGGACCCCGTCGTCAAGGAAAAGGCTTGCAGCTACCTCATCGGAGTATCCCTTTCCATGATCTTTCATTCCTTTTATGTGGGTTCCTTTGCGGTCCTTCGAGGACTGGGAGAGACGAAAATCTGTCTGCGCCTTACGATGCTCATCAATCTGATCCATCTGTTCGCCAGCCTGCTCTTTATCAACGGCTTTCATATGGATATCATGGGAACAGTCCTTTCCTTAAACATTGCCAGACTTATCGGCGGCGGCTTCGCGGTCTTTTTATTGGTGCGCCCCAAAAGTATATTCAGGATTTATACAAAGAACATTTTCCATATTAATCCTTCTATGTTAAGATCCGTCTTTAAAATAGGTGTCCCCTTCGCCTTGGAACAAGTATTCTTTAATGGAGGCGGCATGCTTGTTCAGACTTATATCGTCTTCCTCGGTACGATCAGCGTTGCAGCCAACGCCATCGCAAGCTCTGCCTTTTCTATCCTGTATTCCAGCGGGATGGCGGTAGGTACTCTTGCCATTACTGTAGTAGGCCAGTGCATCGGTGCCGGAGATAAGGAGCTGGCAAAGCGTTACGGAGCGAAGCTCATATGGTTAGGGACCTTTATCGTCATCTTATCTTTAGTGGTATTCATGCCTCTCATGCCCTTAATATTGGAGCTGTATCAGGCGCCGGAAGCGACGTTATCCTTAATATATATCCTGCTTTGGATCGCGGCCATTCCAATGCCCTTTTTCTGGTCGGCATCCAATATCCTGCCCTGCGTCCTTCGTTCGGCAGGCGATGCCAATTACAGCTCCATTTCCTCTCTTATCACCATGTGGGTCATCAGGGTGGGACTGGGCTATCTCTTCGCTCTTCCTCTGGGATTCGGTGTTCAGGGTGTGTGGATCTGTATGGGAATCGAATGGGCAGTAAGAACGGTTATTTATTATCTCCGTTACCGCTCAGGAGTGTGGCTGACTAAGAATACCATAGACTAAACCTTGAATTTCACCCATACTTATGATACACTTATCAAGTTGCAAACACCCGGTCAGTTCGAGACCTTCCTGACCGACCCGTTCATAAAACGGCAAAAAAACAAAACTAAAGGAGACAAATTCATATGAACAAGAAAGTATTACTAAT
>JAEWPN010000105.1 GCA_023399455.1 Bacillota bacterium | reverse complement strand
TAAAGGGCAAGGACGGAAAGCCGTTTTTATCCCAAATGATCGCGAATCTATATAAATTCGGACTCGCAACCTTCGGACATGGAGCGACAATCATGATAGCTCCTCCGCTTATCATTACAGAAGTACAGTTGGAAGAAATGTTTGGTGCATTAGAGGAAGCATTAACATTTGCGGATGAGCAATTATAGAAATGTGAAATAAAAAAATAAGACAAGGGAGTCATGCAGGAGAAATCATTTTTACCTGCAGGGCTCCCTGTTTTAATTAAAAAGTTTTACTGATCGTTATTGAACAATATCGATACACTTTAATTTTGAAAGGAGAAAAATTATGAAAAAAAGGACTTTGGCAATCTTACTGGCAACAATTATGAGTATTAGTGTGATGAGTGGATGCGCAGCATCTTCATCGAAAGAAACGACAGCTGAAGCGGAGAAGGAGGCGACAACCGAGGAAACGGCAAGTACTGAGGAAGCAGCTGTCGCAGATGGCCCTTATGCAGCGGCAACAGAGTTAACAGGCGGGGTATTAAGAGTGGGAATGGAATGTGCATATGCACCGTTTAACTGGACACAGTCTACTGCCGCCGTTGATGCAGACGGTTGGGAAGCGGTTCCCATCTTCGGTACAAGTGATTATGGATTTGGTTATGATGTTATGTTTGCACAAAAAATAGCAGATGAAATGGGATGGACATTAGAGGTACATAAGATTGAATGGTCAAGTATTGTCCTTGGAATGCAGTCAGGTGATTATGATTGCATTATTGCCGGAATGGTTTATACGGAAGAAAGAGATAAAACAGTAGACTTTACCAGAGCATATTACAATAGAGATAACGTTATGGTGGTAGCGGCAGACGGACCTTATGCAAATGCAACGGGCTTGTCGGATTTTGATGGCTGTTCGGCTGTTACGCAGATTAATACATCATGGGCAGACTATGTGACCCAGATTCCGAATGTGAAAGCAGGAACCTTCCCTGAAACAACATCCGAAGTAATCATGCAGGTTGCAACAGGTGCGGCTGACTGTGCTGTATTAGATTATCCAACTGCTTATTCTGCAGCATTAAGTAATACCGCTGTTAAGGTCATTAAGTTAGCGGACGATAATGACTTTACTACACCGGAAGGTATGTCTGAGGCTGTTTCGGTAGCCGTAGACGAAGGAAATACCGTATTAAAGGATGCCATCGAAACCGCAATGGATGCCATCGGATGGGATCAGGCTGATATGGATGAATATATGGACCTGGGAATTAAGGTACAGCCTTTAAGTAACTAAAAATTGAATAACGGAATTCAGGTGAGGACTAAAGGGGTCTGCATATTGCAGACCCTTGGCCTGTGAAAAGGATATAGGAGGTCTATGGTATGGATAAAGGTTTTGCTGGATGGGTGATATATATATGGAACGAATATTGGCCGTTTTTCTTAAAAGGAACCATTGTTACGTTAGAAGTTGCTGTACTGGGAACCATACTGGGATTCATATTAGGATTTTTGGTTGGAATACTGCAGTCCGCACCTGTTGTAAAAAGTGATAATCTATTTAAAAAAACAGCATTTCGATTATTGTTATTACTAAGTCGTATTTATGTTGAAATATTCAGAAGTACACCAATGATGGTTCAGGGCATGGTAATATTCTATGGACTTAAATCCTTCGGTCCGGGGTTATCGTCATTTTGGGCAGCGGTGCTGGTAACCATGTTAAATACAGGCGCTTATATGTCTGAGACCGTAAGAGGCGGAATTATTTCCATTGATTACGGACAGCAGGAGGGGGCAAAGGCTTTAGGAATGAGTCATGTTGCCACTATGTTTTCCGTAATATTGCCACAGGCATTTCGTAATATAATACCGGAAATGGTTAATATGTATCTTACGAATCTAAAAATGACATCTGTTTTAAACGTTATTAATGTGGCAGAATTGTATTTTGTTACAAAGACAGCAGCCGGTACTTATTACAGATACTTTGAATCTTATATTATTTGTGGTCTTATCTATTTTGTACTCTGTACATTCTTTACCAGAGTTTTTTCTGTTTTGGAAAAGAAACTGGATGGAAAGAAGAATTATGAACTGGCAGTAGAATACATGGAAGCAGAATAGGAGGGTTAGTATGAAGGAGCCAATTATTAATGTTGAGCATTTGGTAAAGTCATTTGGTAACCATGAGGTATTAAAAGATCTGCATTTTTCAATCTCCAAAGGCGAAGTGGTTTGTGTGATCGGTTCGTCCGGTTCCGGGAAATCGACTTTATTGAGGTGCATTAACGGATTGGAATCATTAACTTCCGGTACGATCCATTTTCAGGGAGAGTCGGTTGGCCGTGGAGAAAAGGAATTAAATAAGTTCAGAGCTAATGTTGGCATGGTATTTCAATCGTTTAACTTATTTAACAATATGACAGTATTGCAAAATTGTATGGTTGGAACCAGAAAAGTACTAAAGCTTAACCCAAAAGAATCAAAGGAGCGCGCTATAAAACACCTGAAACAAGTAGGAATGGCACCTTATATAAATGCGAAACCAGCCCAGTTATCCGGCGGACAAAAACAAAGAGTGGCTATCGCGAGAGCGCTTACTATGCAGCCGCAGGTTCTGCTTTTTGATGAACCGACTTCTGCACTTGATCCGGAAATGGTTGGCGAAGTACTTCAGGTAATGAAAAAACTCGCAAGTGAAGGATTGACCATGGTAATCGTCACTCATGAAATGTCGTTTGCAAAGGACGTATCGACCAGAACAATATTTATGGATGAAGGGTATATTGTAGAAGATGATATACCTGAGAATCTATTTGAGAATCCTAAGAATCCAAGAATGAGAGAGTTTTTAAGCAGATACATCGGAGATGGTAAGAATTCATAAGATGTATCTGTCAGATGATAAGTGAAATTAGATTTGTAAACGAAAGGAAGTGTTACATATATGGAGACTTATGCAATTACTGTAGCGAGAGGATTTGGAAGCGGCGGAAAAGAAGTTGCTTCTAAAATTGCAAAAGAACTGGGAATTCATTGTTATGAGAATAGAATTCTTACACTTGCATCGCAGCTCAGCGGATTGGATGAGCAATTGTTTTCGGAAGTAAATGAAAAAATGCGAGGCAAGAAGTTCTCCGGTCTATTAAAAGGTCTGCCGAAAACAGGGAATCCTAATCCGGCTGCGGTTGACTTTGTATCGGATGAACGGTTATTCGAGTTTCAAAAAGAAATAATAGAGAATCTTGTTCAATCGGAGTCCTGTGTCATTGTAGGAAAATGCGCAGATTGGGTTTTAAAGGATTATGACAATGTAATCAGTGTGTACATTGAGGCACCGCGTTCCTTTTGCGTAAAGAGAATCATGGAAAAGATGAATGTTAGTGAAGAAACGGCCCATGCTTCCATAGAAAAAACAGATAAGTACCGGGCAGATTATTATTCGCATTATACCGGAGGGAATTATTGGACTAATCCGGTCAATTATGATCTGACATTGAATAGCGAACGGGTAGGAATAGAAAATTGTGTTCGTGTTATAAAAGAGTACATACAAATTAAATTCCCGTCATTATAATAAATAGATATATAAAATCTAGTTCACATTTATTTTTGTTGACAATCGTACAATTGTAGTATACCATAAAAATGAACGATTCATTCAACAAAAGGATGGGAAGCAATGGACACAAGAATTCAATCAATTCTGGAGGCCGCAACGCTATTATTTTTACGTCAAGGTTATGCCGGAACGCAGATTAGTCACATAGCAGGTGCGATAGGTGTTTCTGTCGGAACCATTTATCATGATTTTGCAGGAAAAAAGGAGATCATGCACTTTGTTTTGAAATGCACGATTGATCCGGACTTCATAAATAAAGATTTTGAAAGACCTATTACAGATAATTTGTTTTCAGATGTGGAAAATGAAATTGCATCTTTGTTTGAACGGTCACAAAATGACTTTGCAAAACACCTTGAAGACGACGCTCCAGGTTATCGCTTTGAAGATTTGATTTCAGACGCATTTGATATTCTTGCCCGGTATGCGGTCGGCTGTTTATTTATTGAAAAGAATCAATTTGAATTCCCGTTTCTGGCTGAACATTATAAGACATACCGCAGGAAATTTCTCGATACAATGTCAAGGTACTTAACAATTTTCGTTAACAATGGAACAGTACGTACCCTTGATCATTTGGAATTAACCACGACCCTTATTATTGAAATTCTTACTTGGTGGGCGATGGATAGACGGTATACATCTTTTGAAACTTCAGATATTCCTTTGGAATTGGCAAAAAAAATCTGCATGGACAATATCCTGTCTGCATACAAAAGATAAATTAGCGGGGCATGTAAGCCTCCTAATTTTTGCAGAGAATATGAATGAATAATTCATTTATTTAAAAGAGAGGTAAGTGAAGATGAAAAAATCAATTACATTAGGCATGTTTCTTATTGTGAATTTATTCGTATTTGCCGGCTGTTCCAATTCTAAGTCCGCTCAA
Source organism: Bacillota bacterium (assembly GCA_023399455.1). Classification (GTDB taxonomy): domain Bacteria; phylum Bacillota; class Clostridia; order Lachnospirales; family Lachnospiraceae; genus Kineothrix; species Kineothrix sedimenti. The sequence goes on along the minus strand of JAEWPN010000105.1, from coordinate 18,134 downwards.
ATGACGAATGAACTTCGATTTTCTCTTAAAGGAATATCGTCTCTGACGCTTTCCTACGATGAAGAAAAAATTACTATCTTTGAAAGTGACAGTGACGCTCTGGTAATCAAAGAATACATGACGGAAAACAAAAGCAGCTATTATGCCAAGGTAACGGAGGGTAATGAAAGTATTTATATAAGCGAAGGGGGCAAACCATTTTTTAAGGACGGATTTTCCCGATATATTGAAGTTTATTTGCCGGAATCATACCGTGAAAATCTTACGGTTACTTCCACGAACGGGGATATTGATTTTTCCGGCATGAATTTGGATTTATCTATGCTCCGTGTTGATAATTCGTCCGGGAATATCAGATTGGATAATGCGGTTGCTTCTAATATCCATTTATCTTCTACCAGCGGGACTTTATATTTAGGAAACATTGAGGCAAATCAAATCAGTCTGGAAACAACAAGCGGCAGCGTGATCTGTACAAAATTAAACGGAAATGTAATATATACCTCTACAAGCGGAAGTGCAGATATAAAGTCCGCGATTGGTTCCGGTAACTATAAAGCCAACAATTCCGGCGGCCTGAATGTCGTGTATACCGAAGTAAATGGCGATCTTTCTTTCTTCAATAAAAATGATAATATTACTTTAACGTTACCGAAAAATTTGGAGTTCGAATTTCAAGCCACGACCAAAAACGGTTCAGTATCTACGAACTTTCAACAAGACGTTACCGTCAATGGGCATACAACAAGCGGGAGCGTTGGCAGTAATCCGACCATAACCGTTAAGGTAGAAACAAACAACGGGGATATAGAAGTAACGCAATGAAATGAGAAACAAATTCGGGGAGAGGAGAGTAGGCTTATGGATAAAAAGGCTCGTAGACATGTGGTTGCCTGCTGTATTTTATTTATCGGCCTTGTCATTGGGGTGACAATCATCTTGCTGCCTTACTTTCAGCGATTATCAGAACCTGAATATCAGGCAGAGATACAAAACTGGATAAACGAGATAGGCGGTGCAGGTATCCTGCTGATTCTGGCAGTACAGATAGTTCAAGTCATAATTGCTTTTATTCCCGGTGAGCCTGTGGAAGTCATGGCTGGCGCTTTGTATGGTACTGTTCCCGGTCTATTGATTTGCCTTGCCGGTTGTGTTTTTGCTTCCGCTTTCATTTTTTCATTATCGAAGCGGTTCGGTAAGAAGCTGCTGTATCACTTGTTCGGCGAAGAAAAAGTGTTGAGCTGGAAATGGCTTCAAGATGGCCATAAAAGTGAAATTGTGACGTTTATTCTGTTTCTTATCCCGGGCACACCAAAAGATATGCTCACATATATCGTAGGAGTAACCGAAATGAGCGCAGGGAAATTTATAGGCATATCAACTTTTGCACGTATTCCGTCTGTTTTATCCTCAACCATGATTGGTTCTACAATACGTCAGGGCGATTGGAAATTGTCTTTGAGTGTTTTCGTTATTACAGGGCTTATAGGTATTGCGGGAATCGGCTTCAAGGACAAAGTAATAGATTTTTGCCGCAGGAAAATAAACGGGGGACATAGCAATAAGACAAAATGTGAAAGTTTGGATTATGTTGAAGCAGTTCATAGCGACAAAGTGTATCCGTTGATGTATTGCCGAATGGCGATTCAAGGAAATCTCGACATTGAAAAATTGAAAGATGCGGTTAATCTATCCAGTCAATATGTCCCTGAGATTCTTTATACGTATGACTTTAAGAGAGCTGTCTTTGTTAATCGGGATTTAACTGTTGAAAATGTACTTATTCTTGACCGTTTCGGATTAGAAGAAGATTTTTGGTGGGATTTAAGTAAAAATGCCCAGCTACAAATCGTCTTTTCTAAGGAAGAAAAGCAAAGTAATATCGTTATCGCAATGAGCCATATTCTGACTGATGGGGTAGGTTTTTTACAATATCTCTATTTGCTAGCGTCACTTTACAATGACATCCCTTCGGATAAAAGATTACATAACACAAGGGATATTTCTCTTTTTTTAAAAAATATTCGTGTTGGATCGCCAACAGAGCAAACAAAATATGGCATGCGGATTAATGCAGTTCCCTTGCGGGCTTTTAACAATGGTACGCAGTCATTCTGTTTGAATAGTACAATTGATTCGGATGATCTGAATACCATTCATGTAAAAGCAAAGAAAAGCGGCGCAACACTCAACCATGTTTTTATAACAGCATATGCCCGTGTCATAGCCCGTTTACAAAACACAGATAAGGTGATTTTATCGTGTCCGGCTGATTTACGTAGATTTCAGCCGCATCAGGATAATCTGACCGTAGCAAATATGACCGGGATATATAAGAGAATCATTCTGGAAATAAATGAACAGATTACGTTCAGCGAAACCTTATCACAGACTTGCATCGAAATGGCTCTCCAAAAAGAACGTTGCCGCTGCTTTGAAAGTATTCGGCTGCTTAACTTTGCATTTCATAAAACACCGCGTTTTATATTAAAGAAAGCAATTAAAAAGAGCTATCATTTGTTTCCTGTTTCTTATACCAATATAGGAATAATCGACCATGAAAAGCTATATTTTCGAGACTGCTATATTAAAAAATGTTATTTGACGGGCACTTATCGGCTTTCCCCTGACTTTCAGCTTTCTATCAGTACATTTCGAAACCTATGCACATTAAATTGCACCTTGATTGGAGAAGCCGGTGACGAGAGAATAGGTCAATCCATCTTAGAACAAATAAAAAAAGAATTATTGGAGTGGATACAGGAATAGGAGCGGAGAGTCTATTGGTGATTGGAGCTTCTGAAGAAAATTTTTGAATCAGAGAAGAAAGATATTAATTTAGAGAAAAACATATAATAATGTAAAAAATATTAGATTGAATTTAATCGAAATGTACAACATATATGGTTATAATTTTATATATAAACAATATTATAATTCAATGCAGACAATATTATAGAAGATTTTATGTAAAAGGATATTTGTATTTAGTGTATCCGTTTGAAAAAATAAAAGGATGTGATGTATGTTTTACCTACATATGGTTTTATGCAACTTAAAACGAAATAAATGGAAAGGCATAAGTACAGCAAGTATCTGTATATTTGTTTTCATTTTACTAAATTTATATTTAACTTATATTTATAATTGCAGGATGCAATTGAATGAGCTACCCAACATCAGTCCTATATATTGCAGTATTTTTAACCTTAATGGTTCATCACAAGTAGGACTTGAAATTTCTGAAGACTTGATAAAAAAACTTGAGAATAGTACTAAAGTAAAGAATGTTGATTTTTCAATTCGTATGATAGCGGGAATAGGAGATTTTCCCATAGAAGACTGGAAAGAAAAACTTAATTTAAATGTTGCCGGCGCTAATTCTATAACCGCAGTTTCCGGTATCTCATTAGATGATATTCATATGGAAGATGATGTTGTAAATTTTTTTACTTCGTCGTATCCTACCTGTATTATCAATAAGTCTATAATGGAAAAAAATCAATTAAGGATAGGAGATACCGTTACACTGAATTTATATTATCAATCAACAACTATTTTGAAAACCATCTAAATAGTTGTTGTGTAAATCTACTTAATACCTGAATTAATCAGGCTTTTGGACATGCCTTTTATCCTAAACCTTAAATGATACTTTACCCTAATGTTTTAGTAAAAATAAAGTATAAAAATCTCTTGACAAACAAATACTTCGAGAGTAGAATTAAAATAGTTCGAAAGAAGAAATATTTTGAGGGAGTGGAATAATGGAACAAGACCTTCACAATCTGGAAGATATCATTTTTCAATATATTGATAAAATTAAGCTGTTAATTTCAGCCCAAACCTGGCAGAATATTCTCTTGGATTGCTCCAAGAATGAACTTTTTATCCTTCTTTTACTTTATCGGCAGGATGAGATTAACATGACTCAGGTTGCTGAGTATATTGATGTTCCGCTCAATACTGCGACAGGAATCGTAACCCGCATGGAAAAGAAGGGAATTGTTGTTCGGGAGAGAAGTCCTGAGGATAAGAGAATTGTGACCATTCGTTTAACGAACGAGGGGAAGGAATGTATTCAAAGAATCATGAAAGAATTCCTGCATTACGGACAGGTGATACTTAACAATTATACGGCAGAGGAAGTGCAGTTAATATTTAAAATGATTGACAAAGGAATTTATATACTTATGGATGAATATAAGCAAAGGGAAAAAGCAGAGCAAAGAACAAAAATCAGAAAAATACAAATTGATTAGAAAAAAGCTGTCGTAATATTCGGCAGCTAAAATCATAACAAATACTTCGAAAGAAGAACTATTCGGAGGCCGAATTAAGGAGATGACTACTATGAGCAGAATATTAATTTTTACAGGAAAAGGCGGAGTAGGAAAGACTTCGGTTGCAGCGGCTCATGCCAGAAAATCGGAGAAAGAGAATAAGAAGACGTTGCTTGTCAGTACGGATATGGCCCATAATCTCAGCGATTTATTTGATATGTCTTTTGGCAGGGAAACGAGCGAGATATCCAAATATTTGGATGTGCTGGAGATTGATCCGAATTATGTTATGGAGCATGATTTTAAGAATATCATGACGGCCTTCATGAATATGATTGCACCACCGGACAGGAACGGCAGCGCGCAAGAGGATGTTGTTATGCTTCCGGGAATGGAAGAACTGTTCTCGCTGCTGAAAATACTTGATATCTATGAAAGCGGCAAATATGAACGTATTATTGTGGACTGTGCGCCTACGGGAGAAACACTGTCTTTGCTTAAGTTTCCGGAGCTTATGTCCTGGTATATGGAGAAGTTTTTCCCTGTCGGCAAGCTGGCGATACGGGTTCTTTCCCCAATATCAAAAAAGATGTTTGAGGTAGAGCTGCCGGATAAGGCAGCGATGAGTGACATTGAGCGGCTATATGTGAGGCTGATTCAACTGCAGGAATTATTAAAAGATGCCGATGTGACCTCGATACGATTGGTAACCATTCCCGAGAAGATGGTCGTAGAGGAGACGAAGCGCAATTATATGTATATGAATCTTTATAATTTTAATGTAGATGGAGTATTTATTAATCGCATTCTGCCAGGTGATATAGGTAATCCGTTTTTTGACCAGTGGTTAGACATTCAGAAGAAATATATTGAGGAAATTGAGAATGTATTTAGCGACCGGGCGGTTTATTATATCCGCTGGTATGATACGGATTTATGCGGGCTGGAGGCGATTGATCAATTATGTGAGGAGGTTCTTGACCAGCCGGAGTTATTTGAAATCAGGAAGAATCAACCGGGAGAAATGTACGAAGTAACAGAGGATGGATACCGTCTTAGCTTATATCTCCCCTGTATTAAAAAGGAGGATGTCGACCTGCGCATATCAGGAACGGACTTGATCATTAAAATCGGTAATTTCAAAAGAAATATTCCGATACCGAACTCCCTGAGAAATTATCGCATTATATCAGCAAAAGCAGAAGAACAGATATTAAATATCCGATTTGTAAAAGAGGTCGATTAAAATAATAAAGCTATGGAATTTTATGGTGTGTCAGGCACGCAGATAGGAGCAGCATATGAAAAGAGAATTTATCGATAAAATGAAAGAAGCTAAAAAGTTGGAAAAGGAAGCCTATATGCTTATCCTGCCAGCGAACGTACGCGGTCATGTTGAAGTAATTGAGAAGGAAATGAAAGCAATGTTTCTGGAGGGGATAGCAGAGTGTGTTATGGGTAAAACGGAGGATGCAAAGAGCAGCGGGGCGGCCCAAAGTAAGGTTCATAAGGTGGATATTAGTTAACAAAAGCATATAGCATACTTTTTTATGATTTGTTTTGAACTGCCATGCGGCAGAAATGGAGGTATTATGAGAATAATATTATATACCGGAAAAGGTGGCGTTGGCAAAACCAGTATTGCGGCTGCCACTGCCTGCAAGATTGCACGGAGCGGTAAAAAAGTATTGATTATGAGTACGGATCAGGCGCATAGCCTTGGAGATTCCTTTGAACAAAAGCTTAACAATAAACCGGTTATGGTTTCGGATCATTTATATGCGATGGAGATAGATGCTGTAGCAGAGAGCGAGGAGGCCTGGGGGAATATGCAAAGCTATATAAAGCAGATTCTGACCTCGCGCTCCCAAAGCGGTCTGGAGGCAGAAGAATTGCTGGTATTTCCCGGGCTGGAAGAATTATTTTCATTGTTAAAGATACTTGATTACTATGAGAAGGATGAATACGACGTTCTTATTGTAGATTGTGCCCCAACCGGTGAGACACTTTCCCTGCTCAAGTTCCCGGAGATGTTCGGAAGCTTTATAGAGAAGGTGCTTCCGATGAAACGCAAAGCAGTTAAGATAGGGGGCCCGCTGATTGAAAAATTAGCGAAAGTACCTATGCCAAAGGAAGACGTATTTGATGATATTGACGCATTAACAACTCGATTGGGATTGCTGCAGAAGCTTATGAACAATACCGAGATAGTCAGTCTGAGAATTGTTACGACACCGGAGAAAATTGTGATTAAGGAGGCAAAACGAAATTATACCTGCCTTCACATGTATAATTATAATGTTGATGCCATCATTATAAACCGGATCTATCCGGATAAGGCATTGGAAGGTTATTTTAATCATTGGGTAAAGCTTCAAAAGGAAGGGATTACAGAGATAGAGGAAAGTTTTCATGAGCTTCCGATTTTTAAACTGGAGCTGCAGCAGAAGGAAATCAGATCCTTGCCGGTGCTTGAAGAGGTTGCCTGGATACTGTATCAGGATCACGAGCCAACCGCGGTATTTGCCAAAGAGAAGATATTTACGGTTCATAAGTGCGAGGAAGGCTATCGAATGGAAATCAATCTTCCTTTTGCTGATAAACAGGAAATGGATCTAAATCAAAAGGGCGGAGAATTGATTTTAAGCATTAAGAACGAAAGACGGCGTTTTTTATTACCCGACAGTATAAAAAGCAAAGAAATACAGTCGGCCAAATATGAAGATGGTAAATTAAAGTTATTCCTTATTTAAACAGTTAACTAAAAAGAACCAGAGGAATAACTATTCGCAAAAGACAAGTTTAACGAATAGTTATTCGTCTTTTTCGCGGAAATCTTCAGTGCTGTTATATTTGGTTACATAATTGTTATATTCCAAAGATTTACGGCGTTTTTCAATTGCCTCACGGTGTTCTCTATAAGTTCTATGCGTACCCCCAATATTGAGATCATCTATTTTTTTTCTATTACGTTTTGTTCCTTTGGAATATACGAGAAAATACATTATGATAACAATACCTGCTTATGATTATTTGCGGTCATCTATAATTCTTCTGAATCTAATATTATGGTAAAAGGCCCATCGTTAACGAGGGAAACCTTCATGTCAGCGCCGAATTCTCCTGACTGCACGCAGGTAATTTCTTTCCGGCATTTTTTCAGAACATATTCATATAATGAATTGGCCATGTCAGGAGCACCTGCACGAATAAAGGAAGGTCTGTTCCCTTTTTTGCAATCTGCATATAATGTAAATTGTGAAATAATTAACAATTCCCCGTATACCGTTTTTATATCCAGATTGGTCTTTCCATTCTCGTCCTCAAAAATTCGTAAACCAATCAGTTTATTGACCATCTTATCAGCGATCACCTCCGTATCCGCCTGGCTGACGCCTACAAAAACGAGAAATCCCTCTTCTATTTTTCCGATTACCGTATTTTCTACTTCTACTTCTGCTTTTTTTACTCTTTGCACAATAAAACGCATGATTAATCTTCCTTCTCAACTTCATCCTTAGGTTCATTTTTCTCAGTTTGAGCTTCGTCTGTATTCTGCCCGGATTTTGAAAAGGTTCCCTTCTCCGGTTCATAAGGAATGAAAACGCCGTCCTCGATCGAGCCGACATCCATATAATCATTGGTTTTAACCGGCATCTTCTTTTTGAGGAGCATCTGGTTGATCAAAGAACGTATGCCTGCATAGATGATTGCGAAAATAGGCACACCGGCAATCATGCCAAGGATTCCGAACATTCCGCCGAATAAGGTAATAGAAAAGATTACCCAGAAACCGGATAAGCCAGTGGAATCCCCCAAAATTTTAGGCTCCAGTATATTTCCGTCAACTTGCTGAAGAATCAGGATGAATATGATGAAATAAAGGCATTGAAGAGGATTTACCATTAAAATCAATAACGCACTGGGAATTGCCCCCAAATAGGGTCCAAAAAAGGGAATAATATTCGTAGTTCCAACAATTACGCTTATTAAAACGGAATATGGTGTTCCCATTAAGGTCGTTCCTGCAAAACATACGAGACCTACCATAACGGAATCGATAATCTTGCCGACAATATATCCACTGAAGGTCTTGTGGGTAAAACGTACGTCGGTAATTACCGCGTTGGCCGTCTTGGTTTCGAACAATGCATAGGCTATCTTCTTTGCTTGTCCCGCAAACAATTCCTTACTGTACAGAATATATATGGAAATAATAAAGCCGATGATCAAATTCCAAAGTTGCATCAAAAAGCCCAAAAAGCTTAAAGAAATGCTTTTTAGAATCCCGTTCATCTGAGGAATCAGATTATGGTTCAAATAATTGGTCATTTCCTCGGAATATTGGTCGAATAAATCCGTTACTACTTTTTCAATATCAGGATTATCGGCCAGAAGCTTGGTCGTCCAGACGGTAAGATTATTGATATAAATAGGAAACTGAAAAATAATGCTTTGGATACTTCTTATTAACTGCGGAATGACCATTGCGAAAAATCCATATAACACCACGGTAACTATAGTCACCGTGATCAGAATGGAAAATCCTCTGATTCTTTTTGAGTTCTTTTTATTTATATTAATTTTGCCTCTGATACATAAAGGAATAATTATTTTTTTCTCTATCGCATTTAAAACGGGGGTCAATAAGTATGCCAAAAGAAAGCCGTCCAGGACAGGCATTGCTATTCGTGCAACGGTGTGAAAACCGATTGAGATATTTGCGCCATGGAACAATAAATAATAGAAACAAATCGCGGCAGCAATGACGATAAATGCCGTTACCCCCCAATAAAAGTACTTTTTATCAATACGAAATTTCATGAATCTCTATTTTTACTCCTTCTTAAGCCGTACTAATTTTTCATAATATCGACGATATTAATTCGGCATATTAATTTTTGTTAAATCGATATTATAATTATACCATTAATCCGGCATGTTGTATCGCCAAATCTAAAAAAATAGGTAAATTAGATGAAATTATAAAAAAAAATGATATAATACTATTAAATCCGCAAGGAACATAGACCATGAAATTACGGTCTTAAGATATGAAAGGATGGCCGATTTTATTAATATGGAAAGCAAAAAGAATTATCACGATGAACAGAATAAACTGAATACGACTCGCATGAGAAATGTTCTTTCTGAGCTGCCACCCTTCTGCAAACAATTTTTCAGAGGAATCGAAAACAATACCTCCTCTAAGACACGGCTTGCATACGCGTATGACTTGCGGGTGTTTTTCGAGTATATGCACGAAAATAACAGCTATTGCAAAAAAATGGAAATCAAGGACTTCCCGCTGTCTATGCTGGATGACATTACCAGAGAAGATATAGAGGAATATCTGGAATACATAAGCTTTTATCAAAAGGACGATAAGGAAATCACTAATGAGGAGCGCGGGAAGGCACGTAAACTGGCTTCTTTAAGGAGTTTTTACAATTATTTCTATCAATCCGAGCTCATAAGAAATAATCCGGCAGTTCTCGTTCCTATGCCCAAGCTTCATGAAAAGAAAATCGTACGTCTTGATGCAGACGAAGTAGCGGTGCTGCTGGATCAGGTGGAGGACGGCACCAAGCTTACCAAAAGTCAATTGAAATACCACGAAAAAACAAAGGTTAGAGACACTGCCCTGCTCACTCTCCTGCTCGGCACGGGCATTCGTGTGTCCGAGTGCGTAGGCCTCGACTTGGAAGACGTTGATTTTAAAAATAACGGTATTAAAATCCGGCGCAAAGGCGGTTATGAAACGGTCGTTTATTTCGGGGACGAGGTGGAGGAGTCACTTAGAAGCTATTTGGAGCAAAGGCATCACACTATTCCCCTCTCCGGTCATGAAAATGCTTTGTTTCTATCCATGCAGAACCGCAGAATCACTGTCCGCGCCGTCGAAAATCTGGTTAAAAAATACGCGTCCACGGTGACGACACTTAAGAAAATAACTCCGCATAAGCTTCGAAGCACCTATGGAACCTCTCTTTACCGTGAAACCGGAGATATTTATCTGGTGGCTGATGTTCTCGGCCATAAGGACGTCAATACGACGAGAAAGCATTATGCCGCGCTGGAGGACGAGCGCAGGCGCAAGGCGGCAAAAGCCGTCAAATTGCGGGAACCATAATTTCATATTATGATTATTTTTTAGGATAGAAAATACCTCCGTTACCTATTTCGAAATGTTTTTTTGCAATACCTAAGTCGATAAGGTCCATTGAATAGTCATCCGCAATCTGCGCGCTTAAGATGTTGTTTTCATATTTAAACGTTACTTTTTGTGTGTTTTTAGCACTTGGAGCAAGTAATACGGCTTTCATTCCTTCTTGTACCCATTGAGGCAAAGGCTGATTGCTTATAATTCTTTCTTCTATGTTCTTTATTTTTCGGTGTGAAATCGACCGCATCATTTTTTCTTTTAATAAGGGTGCAGCCACTTTGCCTACTAAAACAACACAGGTTAATTCCTCGTTGTCATCAATAATTAATTCTTCCTTATCAAAAGTACCGCCAACCCAACAGGTGCCCAAACCTAAATCAGTTATAGCAAGTACTAAATCTTCCCCGTAATATCCAATCTTTTCTTTAAGATCTTTGTCTTCTTTTTTTCCTTTCATCAATATAACAGAACGCACGTTCACAAATAAACCATAACTTTTTCTTAATTTCTGAAAAGCCCTGCTTCCATCCTCCAGGAACTCCATTGTTAATCCTGATTCTTTATTCAGTTCGCTAATAAGAGAAACGATTTCCCCCTTTTCCGGATCTGTAATCGGCTCGCTTTCAAATGTTCTCCGTGAAACTCTTTTTTCTATTGCACTGCGCATGAAACTACCTCCATATTATTCTGATATTTGTGTTCATAAGAACTTTGTTAATATTACAGCTTTATTGCTCTTGTCAATAAATATTGTGGAAAATATTCACTCAATATACCGCTGCTATCCCAATCTTCTCTCGAATTCCTTTTTTGGCTTTTATATATAATTCCTCCGGCACAAAGCCGATAAAAATGTTTGTGTTTAATTTTTTATTTTTTCCAAGTTGCCGGACGAGACAGATATGATGGGATCTTTGTGTTTAAATTCCCCTTTGTGGAATTTATCTGCATTTGTGTTAAAAAGATACTCTCACTCAAATCGGTATTTTTCAAATTTGCATCACGCATATCCGTGCCTAAAAAATTAGTCTTCTTTAAACTGCACCCCTCAAGGTTCGCTGCAATCATCAGTGACATGCTGAAATCTCTTTTATCAAGATTCGCTCTTTTAAAATCCTGTCCCAAATATTCTGTACGGTGCTTTCCTTTGGAAGAGTTGCCCAAAACTAAGGCAGTTATTTGTTTCAAAACATCATTCACTTTCGTCCTATATTTAGTGACGTTCAGTTCCGGGAGGTCATCTAATGAAGCACTGAGCATTTGTTCATTCTCAATAATAAGTGCGTCTATCGTCGCTTTTAAATTCTTATCTGAAGTCAAAGTAAATGCTTCCATAAGATACCACAGCATCTGGTGCAACTGAAATACAAGCTCAAATACATTAAAGATTCTGTTTGCCTGCCGGGTGTCGGTTTTCCATGTGTCCGGATAACAAATCTTAGTTGTTTTCTGTCCTGCACCAAAGCAATCATAAGCCAAACAGCCTTTATAATTTTGATCGCCTAGTTTGGAATGTATTTCGCAGCGAAAATCTGACGCCAAGTGCCTGCATGGTTTTCCGGCTTCTTTGTCCATAGGAAAACCATCTGTCTTCATACAATATAAAGCGACACAACACAGGCCTTTGCATTCCTTACAATCAATTTTTAAGGCTGTCATCATATTTGAATATTTGTTATCAAGTATATTATTTGTCATGATATTCCTATCTTGGAAATTAAACTCTTCTTTCCCGATCTACATCCTTATCTTAAATATAACGCCTCACTTTTTCCATATAATTTATGTACTCTTCTCCAAATTCTTTAACGCACCATCTTTCTTCGGAAAGAATAATCCAATGCGCCGATATCTGAAAAATGATTACTAACGCAAACAGGATGAGCGATTGCGTAAGTAAAACACAACCTAAGAAATAAATAAAATATGACACATATATGGGATTGCGGGAAACACGATAAAGCCCTTTTAGATTTATTCCATTCTTTGCAGGCTTTGCAAAATTTAATATGGACACGATGCACAATAAGATTCCGAAACTATATACGACTGAACCGGAATAAAACCATATTGAATCGATATTTATCCTGAGGAAACACAAATATAGGAATAAAAATATGGTTGAAATTTGATAAAACCAGAAAGCAGTCTTCTCTTTTCCGATCAGAGGCGGAAAAAAGGCGGCACGTTTTAACGATTCTTTATTTGACGACCATAAGAGCCCGTATCTTATCAGCACAAGTGGAATTAAAAGTAGAAATCCGCTCATTTTATCTCCTTCTTACTGCTTCTCCAAAAGCTGTAATAATTTTTTAGCAGTATTCGCATTTCTTATCGTAATACTATTATATGCAGGCTTGCCTACAATTTTTGACCATCTCGTTCTGGAGAATGTATCAATTGGCGCAGACCAGAAAATTACTTGTCCGTAATAACCAACTTGCTCATACTCCGGTTTAGCGATGCCGACCTGCTCTATTATTTCTGCCGCGGTAGCAGGTGGTATCACAAAAATTGCGTTGTGCTTTGATTGTGTATCATTATCCCACCAAGTTGGTGCATGGCGCAGAGCGGCAGATATATCTTCCGCAGATATGATCGTAACAATTATATTTAAATTAAATTTATCCGCTATCGCCGCTTCACAATTTTTTCTAATTTCACCTTCATCATTATTATAACTGGAAAAAATAACATTTCCACTATTGATATAGGTAACAACATCCTTATATCCGTTATCTTCAAACATCATTTTCAGCTCCGGCATTGATATTTTGTTTTTGCCGCCAACATTTATACCGCGCAATAATGCAATATATTTTTGCATAGGTTTATCCTTTCTCAGCTTATTATCATATAAATAATATTTAAACATTTTTAATTTAATTTTATCATATGGTCAGGAATATATCAAATAACGATATCTATATGCAGAAGCCACTGTTGATCCGGATACAGATCAACCATATCTGGAGGCTATTATTACTGCCAATGGTACACCGATTTTTGGAGATACTACTACTTTTTTCAAGATATTTAATAGAAGCGGTTCAACATTTGTCGTCCAGGCCGCGCTGACAGCAGGAGATGAAATAGGAGTGAGTATAAGTACAGATTTTCCTGTTTTAGGCTATTTGAATCGCTCTTTAACTATTGTTCAATTAAGTGATTAATTGATTTTAAGTGAAATAAAAAAGCGTAGGTTCTGGACTATGATTAGTCCGTGAACCTATGCTTTTTTGTACTCTCACGTTTTTTGCAGCCTTTTCAACAAAAGAACGCATAGTATAGCTGCGGTTAAAAGGATAGTTATCAAAGGCCACAGGCTACCAAAATGAAAAATATCGTCCGCCATCATATCATATCCCCAAGTCGCAGGAAATATTTTTCCCGCGATCTTAAAAAATCCAGGCAGTAAAGCAACAGGGAACATAATCCCCGACAACATAATGGATGGCAGAAATATTACTTGTGAGATCATGGTGAGTTTTGATTGATTTTTTACCGATAATCCTAAGACACATCCAATACTTAACGATGTCGCAATAAAAACTGCCAGTGAGCCAAAATACAACGGAAAGCTTGCCGGTGGTGCTGCGTCAAAAGCAATGGGAGCCACGATATATATGATAGCACACATGATTAACAGATGGATAAACGCTGATAAGAACATCGAAATCAGGCCAAGATACAACGGTACCCCATTGGCCTTGTATACTTTCTTAATATCGCTTCCATAAATCTCTACAAGGGAAGGCGGCAGGCCTATCAGCGCGCCGGTTGATACGCCCAGCACAGTCATAGATTGTATAAGCGTATTCTTAGCCTCGGGGTTTATGGATGTGAATATCCCTCCCATAACAGCGAAGAATAAAAGCGGAACCACATAACAAGTAATCAACAACGATTTACTCCGTATATCCAATTTCCATTGCAATGTTACTCCGTACAAAAACGCACTCATTCGCTCTTCCCCCTTGCTATGTTGATAAAATGCTGTTCAAGCGTTCCTCTGTCTATTTTAATATCTGTCACGGCAATTCCCCGCTGCTTGAAATCTTCAAGCAAAGTCAGCATGGTATCCCCGATGTTATCGGATTCAAAGTTCTCTTCTCCCTGCTCGGTCTTAATATGAAGAATATAACGTTTGCCTACTTTTGAGGTCAATTCTGCAACCGTACCCCAAAAAACAATATTGCCGTCATTCAGAATGGCGATGCGGTCACATAGGCTTTCAACTTCCGCCATATCGTGGCTTGCTAAAATGATCGTCTTTCCCTGCCTTTTCAATCTCCGGATTTGATCATGGAGCGATATTCTGCCTTCCACATCGAGTCCGGCAGTAGGTTCATCAAGGAACACAATATCCGGATTGCCTATTAAGGCAAGGGCAAGGTGCAACCGCCGCTTTTGCCCCGTTGACAAATCTGTGTACAGAGTTTTCGCAAGTTCGTTAATCCCAAGGGTGCTGAGCATAGAGTGATCTATTTTTGTCTTATTCCACTTTGCAAATAACCTTACAGCTTCCATCGGCCTAATATAATCAGGGAGAGACGCCGATTGCAGTTGAATCCCCCTCCGTCCATTCACCACGATACTGCCGCCATCATATTTTCGTAAGCCTTCAATACATTCGAGGGCCGTGGTCTTGCCTGCGCCGTTCACTCCAAGCAATGCAAAAATTTCACCTTTCTCTACATTGAAATTTAAGCCTTTTAGTACCGTATGATCACCATAATTTTTCTTTAGCCTGTCAATTTGTAATGCATAATTCATTATTTTACACTCTCCTCAAACGGATTATAGCCTAATGCAGTGAAATAGGCTCCTAAAGCCGGCTCGATAAATGAGCTGGCAATTGCTTGTTTTTGATTCCATTCGTTGTCAGGACCATTAATGCTTTCTGTTTCCATAAGTTTTGACAACATATTCATATCACCGCCCGTAAAGTCTATAAGCATTTCCCAAAATTCTTTGGCGAGATCCTGGCCTTTCTCGCTTTCGGGTGGTATGCTGTCTTTTTGAAGTCGTATTGCTTCGCTTTGCAGGCGAGTGAAGGCCTCCATCATCGCGGCGCCGCTATCCATATCGAAGCGGTTGCGGAAATGGTCAAGGGTCTTATCATCGAAATGCTTGATAAGCCAGTAGGACTCATTTTTCATTTGCAGATTAACGATAATATCAGCATATTTCTTAAAGTCCACAAATTGCATCTGCAGTACTTCCGCTTGCAGCGTTTCGATTTCTTTGAGGGAAGCCGACAGTGCTTCCATTTTCTGACGGATGCCGGCGGCTTGTTCTGTAAGTGCATCCGCAACATCAGCGGGAGTATCAAGAGTAATCAGACGATTTTTTATATCATCCAATGAAAATCCCAGATGTTTCAGCGACAGAATCTGATAGAGTTTAATTACATCCTTATCCGTATAAAGCCTGCGGCCTCCTGCGCTCTCTGAAGATGGTGAAAGCAGCCCTTCTTTGTCATAGTATTGTAAGGTGCGGACAGTAACTCCCATTTTTCTTCCGACCTCACCGACCGTCATGTATCCTTCCGGTATCGCTTTATATTTTTCCATGTCTAGAACCTCCTGTTTATATTATAATTCATTACGTTACGTCACATGCAAGATGTTTTTGTGATTTCTATACTATTTTTTGTATGAGTGATAAGTGTTCTGTATGTGACCACAATTCAACCTATAAAAAAGAATCATGCCCAATATAAGGACATGATTCTTTTCACTTCTTCATATTCGTTCTTATAATTAAATCATTCAGTCCTGCTTTTTCACCTTCAAGCTCTTTAGCAACAGAATTGAACATGGATGTTAATCGATTCAATACGCTTTCGATTTGACTTTTAATATTCTGTACCTGTGTTTGAGATTGTTTTATTTTATCTAGTACCGCCCAATCTGCAAATAGTCCGTCAAAGAAATAGTCTGCAAAGCATAAAAAGCTATCAATGCTGACCTGCATATCCGCGTGAATCGTTATGTCAGTCAGCTCTGTCTTAAAACGGTGCAACTGTACCTGCAGGTATTCGACCTGTTTCTGAGCTTCATCCAGATGGCCATGCTTTGCCATATCCGTAAGCAGTCCGCCTCCTAGCAAATCCCATGTCCCCCAGCCTTCAGCGCTGCCAAGGCTGGCGAGAATGCGGTTTGTGATACTGAGTGCAGTCTCACCGGCAATTAAAGCCTCTTTGATTTCGTTCATTTGATTCTCCAGATAAGTAATGCGTTCCTCCGTCCGGAAGATCTTGACAGCTTCTTGGGACCCGATGGCCTTAATAGCATCCGCCTTATCTTTCAACATTTTTTCATATTGCTGTTCGCATCCACGCAGCTGAATAAGCTCTGTCTCGTTGTGCCGAATATCTTCCTCCACTGCAAAAAGCTCACGCGCAATGACATCATATTTCACTCTGGCAGCATAAGCTTCCTCTCGCTCTTTATTCAATTTTTCATCTTTCTTTCCGATCACAGCATAGAAAAAAGCTGTTAAGCTGCGGCCTTCCAAATGTTCAACATCAGCCTGCGCGTCTAACTTACTCTTTCGAAGCTCATCGGCCCTAGTACTGAGCACCTCATGCTGCGTGTATAATTCCTTCAGTTTGGATTCCTTTCGCTTTTTCTGCATTGTCTGCTGTTGGAGAAGTTGTAACTGTTCATCATAATATGCCATAATGGTGCCTTCTTTCTATATGTTTGAATTTTTGTCGCCAGCTCGGCGGAAAACGGTAAATGACATCTGAATTCATTAAAAGCAATATAGCACAAGCCTATGTTTTTTTCAATTCCATTTCTGGATGAAGCGTAAAAAACCCGCCTAAGAATGAAACCATAGGCGGGCTATAAAATCTTTTGTAAGACTTATATTAATGCAAAAACTTATATAATGTTAAATTTCTTATAAATATTATAAGAAATCATATATAAAAAGGATTACTGAATATTATAGGGAGTCATTAATAAATTCCGAAGAATAATAAGGAATGATAAGATAATTTCCTGCAACAATTTTATCATCTCTCAGTCCATTTATCTTTATTAATTCATTCACATAGCTTTCTGCTGATGAATAATTGCCATCCATATTCTCGGAAGCGATGGACATCAGCGTATCGCCGCGTTGTATGATGATGCTTTTGTAATATTTGTATTCAATATCATCAGAGCTAGATTTTGCGTTGGATAAAAAAGCGTTGACCCCAAAGGATAAAGTTGCTACAAGAAAAAATGTCATTGCAAATAAAAATATATTCTTTCTCCTCTGGCGCTTCCTTCTCAATTTATTGTTTAAAATTCTTCTTTCGCTTTTACTCATTTGTAACCACGCTCCTTTCTCACTTTTTATTCCGAGCTAAAAATTATCATTTTATATGCAAACTGTCGGATATATACCCTGGGCAAAGCCCTTTCTATTGGATTAAACACGAACAAATGTTTCGAATATTTGTTCTATAAGCGAATTATATCGAACAAATATTCTGGTGTCAAGCTTTTTATACAAATAAATCGAACAAATATTTGGAATATATGTTTGCTTTTTTGCTTTTGTTATGCTATACTGAATCCAATAAAATAAATTTTATCGATAAAGATACTATTTCGAAGAAACGGGAGGTCCAATATGGGGTATGGTAAGATTACAAATAAACAAAAAGAAATTTTAGAATATAT
>JAEWPN010000137.1 GCA_023399455.1 Bacillota bacterium | reverse complement strand
TTTCGCAACTTAATTCTACTACAAAAGGACTGGTGATTCCTTATATTTTGGGCATTTTCTGAAAGTTGTTCATTGCATTACTAGTGAAACAAGGGGTTTGTGGATAAAACTACGAAAACTCAAGGAGAATAGGTCTTGACTTTATCAATAAACCACGTTATACTAAATAAGTTCGTAAATGAAAGACAGCACTTTTGAAACGAGTGTTGTCTTTTTTTGCGAGAGAAAGTAATGATGGAAATGTGATTAAAAAGTCCGTTTGACGGACAGAACAGGAGTTAGATGAGCAGTACAGAAAATCAGATTAGTTATAAAGAATCGGCAATTGATGAGAGAATTATTCGAGCGGTAGAAGAAATGGGATTCGAGAATATGACGCCTATTCAAGCGCAGGCAATACCCGTTATGCTGGAGGGCAGAGATATTATAGGGCAGGCGCAGACGGGAACCGGTAAGACCGCGGCGTTTGGAATACCCGTTATTCAGAGCATCGATGTGAATAATAAAGCATTACAGGCGATTGTTCTTTGCCCTACGAGAGAGCTGGCTATTCAGGCGGCGGAGGAGATGAGGCGATTTGCCAAATATATGCACGGAGTTAAGGTGCTTCCCGTATATGGCGGTCAGGATATTTCCAGACAGATTCGGGCGCTTAGCGGCGGCACACAGATTGTAGTAGGAACCCCTGGAAGGGTCATGGACCATATGCGCCGCCATACAATAAGGACGGGGCAGATGAAAATTATCGTCCTGGATGAAGCAGATGAGATGTTGAACATGGGATTTCGTGAGGATATAGAGACGATACTTAAGGATATGCCAACAGAAAGGCAGACTGCACTTTTCTCAGCGACGATGCCCAGGCCGATACTGGATATTACGAGAGAATATCAGAAGGCGGATGCAGAATATTTGAAGATGACGCCGAAGGAAGTGACGATACCATTAGTTAAGCAGGCATATTATCAGATACAGCGCAAGGATAAGGAAGAAGTTCTTTGCCGTCTTATGGATTACTATCATCCCAAGCGTTCTCTCATTTTCTGTAATACAAAACGAATGGTGGATGAACTGACAGAGCATTTAAAAGACAGAGGCTATCAGGCGGAAGGGTTGCATGGTGATTTGAGCCAGAACCAGAGAGACACCGTGATGAACCTTTTCAGAAGCGGAAGGACTGATATCCTTATCGCTACGGATGTGGCTGCCAGAGGAATTGATGTTGATAACGTGGAAGCGGTATTTAACTTCGACGTGCCGGATGATATTGAATATTATGTTCATCGTATCGGACGTACCGGACGTGCGGGCAAGACAGGGCGCTCCTTTACTCTGGTGGTGGGCAGAGAGGTTTTCAAGCTGCGTGAAATCGAGAGAATATGCCACACTACGATAAAAGAGAAAAGTGTCCCTTCTGCAGCGGATATTACTTCTGTAAAAGAGGAGAAAGTTCTAAGCGAAGTTCTGGAAGTAATGCAGAATAAGAAAATGGATAAGACCATAGAATTTCTTGAAAATAAGCTGGCCGAAAGCGATTACACCGCATTGGAGCTTGCGGCGGCCTTTATGAAGTTGAAGATGGGCGATGATATCAAGGACATCAAAATTGAGAAGTACGGTCCGAGAGACCGCGGCTTCGGTAAAGGCAAAGGCAAGGGTTCCGGTCTGGGCGTGCGAGGCGGCGAAGGACGCAGGAGAGACGACGGGAAGAAATACGATGGTAAGAGATACGGTGGCGGTAAAGACAGAAGCAAGGATAAGGGCTTTAGCGAGAAACGCTTCACGGATAAAAATAACGATAAAAGAGTCCGCAAAGACAGAGAAGCACCGGAAATCTTCAAAGGAAGAGAAAAAAGCAAGAAAAGCAGAAGAGAAGCAATATAAATTGTAAGCAATGATAATTAACGCTGTCCCGAGCTATCAGGACAGCGTTAATTCATTTCCATGTTCTTTTAACCATTTTCTTCTTTCTTTGTAATCTGGAAGAATGGTCGCTACACAGCTCCAGAATCTTTCGGAATGATTCATATGGGCCAAATGGCAGAGCTCATGTACAATGACATAATCCAAAATAGCAGGAGGGGCCAGCATCAGCTTCCAGTTAAAGGATAAGGTTCCCTTGCTGCTGCAGCTTCCCCAGCGGGTTTTCTGTTCCCTCACGGAAATGCGGGAATAGCAACGGGGGAACAAGTCAGGATAAGCGGCAAGATAATAGTCGGCGCGCTTAGGAATATATTCTCTGGCGGCTTCTTTGTAACGCTTTTCGAGAGCGAGGCGCTGGGTCTGTGTATATTCGAAGGCCGGCCGTCTGCTCTTTCGCACTTCATATTCAGCCAGCCTATCCGTAATCCAGAACTGCTTCCCGCGCAATATCTGCTCCACTTCGCCGTCACTGACGTAAAGAGGAACCCTTATCGTCAGAATTCCGTTTTCGTTAAGAGAGATGGAGTAGGTCTTGCGCTTGCTTCGGAATACTTCATAGTCGGCTTGCACTGTCATATTTTTTTTGTTTTTTAATAAAATCATATCGCTCATAAAAAGCATTATAGCATTGTCAAGCTTACTTTTCTATGGTAGTATGAAAATTGTGTAAAAATTGTTTTTGAGGTTATAAGGTTGAAAGAATATTTTTCCTTCAACCTGAGATTTGTGTTACGCACAAAGTCTCCAGACTTTGAAAGAAGCATAGGTATAAATATGGGAAATGAAAATAAGAATAAAAAAACGAACGGGATAGAGACTTCCAGAGGCGAAAAAAGGGAGAGAAGGAGAAGAGTGAGACGCAGGATAGTCCTTCTTCAAAGAATCTTTGCTGTCATATTGGTACTTGCGGCCGCAGGGGGCTGCTTTGCTCTTATCTGGAATCTGCCGGCGCTTAAACTGGACAGAGAGTTAAAGGCAGGAGAGGAATACACTCAGGAGGAAGCTTTCGATGAAGCAATCGCATATTACGAAGAAGCATTGAAGATAGATTCCACTTCCGTCAAAGCATACCGCTATATGGCGAACGCATATTTTAGCAAGGAAGACAGTCAACAGGCAACGAAGGTACTTCTTGAGGGCTGGCAGAATACACAGGACGAAGGCCTGCTTAAGTATTATTGTACCACTATTTTGAACGAAGCGGTGGCGGAGATAAACGACGGTGCCTGCACCTTGGAGACTGTCCGGAAGATCTTGAGTGCACTTGAGATGGATGAGAATAATACGGATGCACTGGAGCTTATGAACACCGCTTACGAACGTGTTATTCTGGGATTTCAGGAGAAAAATGACACAGACTTTTTTTATGATGTGAATGGACAGGAGGCCTGCCAGTTTCTCCTTTATCAGCAGATAATGGATAAATTATTTGACATTTACGGGATAAGTTCTTCTGAAGATGTGAAGAATATTATTTTCAGATATGCCCTTATAGATGTTCCCGAACTAAAGATAAGCAGAACACATGCGGAAGCTTATCGTAGCCTTTTAGAGAAGGTATCGGCACTGGGAGAGAATGAAGCTGTAAACAGGCTGCTTTCCTGCCTGAATAAGGAAGAATCGGTTCAAAGCGTCTTTGCGGATATATTTGCCTCATTTGATGCCGGAAATTATGAGGCGGCTAAGGATTTTGTCGTTTCAGAAGACTATACACAGATTCGGGATGCGTTCATTAACGGCACGATGGAATACTGGAGCGGAGAAACCTATATACCGGTAAGCCGTGAGACGGTGATCCTGAAACAAACAGACGGAACATGGACCTTCCGATTCCCGGAATTCGAGGACGATGAAACCACAGCGGGAATAATAACGGTATGGGGAAATAAGATGACAGACGAAGGAATTCAACGATCCTGTATTGCCTACGAACCGGCTAAGGAAGGAGAAAGCTATTTCCCTCATACGCAGTACGTCATCAGCTATATGTACAGCAATGTACAGAAGGAGAATTCTTTCGAGGCGGAGATGAATTATCATTTCGAGACGAGAACGTGGACGGAGGAAGGAATGACGACGGACATGATCGGTGACTGGGGCGGACCTTACCAGTGGGAGAAAACATATTAAAGGAGTGTCTGGATTGGGTGAAGGAAAGTGTATCGTAGTCGGGGCAGGAGATTTTACCCCCATAGAAATCAATAAAAAAGAAGGAGATTTCTGCATCGCGGTGGATGGCGGATATTTGTATTGCAAGCTGGTAGGGCTTGCAGTTGATCTGCTCATCGGCGACATGGATTCCATAGATGAGAACATCAGGCCGGAAATAGAGGAGATGAAGGAAGGAAATCCTGAAAAAGTTATCATGCTAAACCCTGAAAAGGATGATACGGATACCCTGGCAGCCCTGCGCATCGGTATGGAAAGGGGGTATAAGGACTTTCGCATATATGGGGCCATGGGCGGAAGGCTGGAGCATACCATCGCTAATATTCAATGCCTTAGCTTCTTGAAAAATAACGGCAGGAAAGCATATATCATGGATGCCAATGTAATGATGACCGTAATAAAAAGCGAATCCATAAAGTTTGATAAAGGAATGGACGGATTCCTATCGTTATTTTCGCTTGGAGAAAAGGCGAGAGGCGTTACGATAGACGGAATGAAATATCCGTTAAGGGAAGCCACGGTAACCAATGATTACCCTATTGGCATCAGCAATGAATTCATAGGTGAAGAGGGTGTGATAACCGTAGAAGAGGGAATGCTGCTTCTTATTGTTTCGTGGGCGTAAGAGAAAATACGTTTTGTAGAAAGTTCCTATACTATGTCGGTTAAAAAAAGAAGCGTTTTTTAAAACGCTTCTTTTTGTCTGTATTTACGCAAGTCGATACGTTTCTTCGCATTATCCCATTCCAACTGCTGTACTTCGCTTTCAATTAAGAGTCCATAGGGAATCGGTATGGGCCGCTGGTCATCGTCGAGGGCGACTAAAGTTAAAAAGGCCCGGTTGATCGGGCGGCGCATTCCGTCGATGCCTTCCACGTAAGAATCCACTCTTACCTCCATGGAAGTATTGCCTACATAGGTAACATGGCCGATGATAACAACCAAATCGTTAAGATAGGCGGCGCTTTTGAATTGAAGGTTATCGATGGAGGCGGTGGTGATCTGGGTACCGGCATGGCGCTTAGCCACGGTTCCTGCTACTTCATCGATCCAGGAAACGAGCTGACCGCCGAAAAGACGGCCTTCTCCGTTGATATCTTCATATTTCAAGAAGTGAATCTGTTCTGTTATAGAATCCTGAACGCGTTTTTTCTTCATATTATTTCTCATGCCTTTCTTATAGCCTGCGAACTTTTATTTTCCTAAATCTTCCTTTACGGGCACCTGAGTCGTTTTGTCATAGCAGGAGAAAGAGGCGTTTATGAAGGAAGCCTCCAGCTTAGGCGTAAACAAGCTGACAACGGGTACAAGGATAAGCCCTGCCACCATGGCGAACGCACCGGCATTGATGGGCGATTGTAAAATGGCGGGAAAGTAGCTGCGCAAGAGCAGGTTGCATATCATAAATCCTGAACCAAAGATGAACGCGGTCCATACGGACGCAGCAGTGGTTCTCTTCCAATATAAGCCGTAGAGGAAGGGCGCGAGGAATGATCCTGCCAAAGCACCCCATGATACGCCCATGAGCTGGGCAATAAACGTGATGTTCTGCTTGTACTGTATGACGGCGATCACCACGGAGATGGCGATGAACACTACAATAAGGATACGTATGCTTAAAAGCTGCTTTTTTTCGCTCATGTTTTTAATAATATTATCCTTTATAAAGTCAATTGTCAATGTGGAACTGGAAGCCATGACAAGAGAGGACAGCGTGGACATGGAAGCGGAGAGCACCAATATGATAACTAATCCCATAAGTGCAGGCGAAAGACTGGAAATCATGGTAGGAACGATGGAATCGTAACCCTCTGCTGCAATATTGCTGCGGTCCGAGTACAAGCGTCCGAAGCTGCCGAGGAAATAGCAGCCGCCGGAAATGACGATAGCGAAAAGTGTAGATATAATAGTTCCTTTTTTGATGGAAGCTTCGCTTTTAATGGAATAGAATTTCTGAACCATCTGAGGAAGTCCCCAAGTGCCCAGGGAGGTCAGAATCACCACCCCAAGAAGGTTTAACGGATCCGGACCGAAGAAGGAGGCGAACACTCCCGGCTGGGAGGATACTGTTTCATCGGTAAGAGCAGCGAGGCTGTTAATGGCTTCAGAAAAGCCTCCGTTGTTTTTTAAGATTGCAGCAATGACCGCTGTGATTCCAAAAAGCATGATAATGCCTTGAACGAAATCGGTAATGGCAGTAGCCATATAGCCACCGGCGATCACGTAGATACCGGTGAGTACAGCCATAATAATGATACAAACCGTATAATCGATGTTGAACGCCATTCCAAACAATCTGGAAAGCCCGTTGTACAAGGATGCGGTATAAGGAATCAAAAAGATGAATACGATGGCTGAAGCACAAATCTTCAGACGGTTGCTATGAAAGCGCCTGCCGAAAAATTCGGGCATGGTAGCGCTGTTCAGATGCTGAGTTATAATACGGGTTCGGCGGCCTAAGACTACCCATGCGAGCATGGAGCCTAACAGAGCGTTGCCGATGCCGATCCATGTGGCAGAAATGCCGTATTTCCAGCCAAATTGTCCGGCATAGCCGACAAAGATAACGGCGGAGAAATAGGAAGTTCCGTAGGCGAAAGCGGAAAGCCATGGCCCTACATTCCTTCCTCCCAAAACGAAGCCATTGACATCGGTGGCATGCTTTCTGCAATAAAAGCCGATGCCTATCATAATTGCAAAGAATAATATTAACATCGATAACTTTATAATCATAGTTTTACCCTCTCATAAGTGATATGAATTCATAAGTTACATGAATATGAATTGTTCGTATATTTTTAACCGCGGTTTTGAGCTGCTACAAGGTTTTCGCCGCAATATCTCTCCCGAAGCTTGGGCTTTTCGATCTTGCCGGTAGGATTGCGCGGTATATCTGCGAAGATAACCTTGTGCGGCCTTTTGTAGCGGGGAAGCTTGTGACAGAACTCATCGATTTCTTCCTTCGTGCATTCTGTGCCCGGCTTTAGGTCGATAATGGCCGCCGTAATTTCTCCGAGACGCTTGTCCGGCAGACCGATGACTGCAACGTCGTGAATGGCCTTGTGAGCGCGCAGAAAATCCTCGATTTGTACCGGATAGATATTTTCTCCTCCGCTGATTATGACATCCTTTTTCCTGTCTACGAGAAAGATGAAACCGTCCGCATCCTCCTGGGCCATATCTCCGGTAAATAGCCATCCGTCATCGGAGAGTACTTCCTTCGTGGCCTTTTTGTCGTTGTAATAGCAGGTCATGACACCGGGCCCCTTTACTGCAAGCTCACCAACTTCACCGTGAGTGACCGTGCAGCGGTTCTCATCCACGATTTTAATTTCCCAGCCATAACCGGCTTTGCCGATGGCCCCTACCTTATGAATATTTTCCACACCCAAATGTACGCAGCCGGGGCCGATGGACTCGCTTAAGCCGTAGTTGGTATCGTAGGCATGATGGGGAAAATAGTTCTTCCAATGCTTGATAAGGCTGGGCGGAACAGGCTGAGCGCCGATGTGCATAAGCCTCCATCCCGATAAATCGTAGTCCCCAAGGAAGATTCTTCCGCAGTCCAAGGCCTCCAGAATATCCTGAGCCCACGGAACGAGAAGCCATACGATAGTGCATTTTTCTTTGGATACCGCATCCAATATGTATTCAGGCTTCGTTCCTTTAAGCAGGACGGCTTTCCCGCCGGAAAGCAGGGAACCGAACCAGTGCATTTTCGCCCCGGTATGATAAAGCGGAGGAATACATAAGAAAACGTCATCTTTTGTCTGCCCGTGATGGTTTTGCTCCGTGAGACAGGAGTGCATCAGACTTTCGTGGTTATGTAAAATAGCCTTTGGAAATCCTGTGGTTCCAGAAGAAAAATAGATGGCGGCATCATCTTCGTCTGTCAGGGGAATCAAAGGAGATTGACTGGAGCAATTGGCGGCCAGCGAATTATAGTCCTCGGCGAAGCTGGGGCAATTTTCTCCCACATAGAACAAAAGGCGGTTCTTGCTGACGGAATCGGCATTCTCCTCCACACGGCCGATGAATTCAGGACCGAAAATCAAGACGTCCGCTTCGGCGAGATCCACGCAGTACTGGATTTCCTCGGAAGTATAGCGGAAGTTGAGGGGGACTGCCAAGGCACCGGTCTTTAGAATTCCGAAATAGATGGGAAGCCATTCCAGGCAATTCATAAGAAGAATTGCCACTTTATCACCCTTCCTTACGTTTCTGCCAAGCAGAAGATTGGCGAAGCGATTGGCCTTTTCGTTGAAGACGTTCCATGTGATCTCCCTGCGGTAGTGAGAAAGGGGACTCGGCTCCATCAACTCATATTCCTTCCATGTGACCCGGCGGTTTTCCTTCACCTCGGGATTGATCTCGACAAGACAGATATCTTCTCCGAATTTCTTACAGTTTTTTTCCAATAGATTAATGATAGGCATTTTAATATTTCTCCGTATGCAATAAATAATAGTTATTAATAATTTTTCGCGCTTTAACGCAATGCGCCAATAAAGTAAATAATACATGAATTAAGGGGAAAAGTCAACGAAAAAATAGTAAAAATGCTCATTAAAATAAGGAGAAATGCTTATAAGAATATATAAAAATACTAAAAAGCGCCCATATAAGAAATAAATATTACTGTTCACACAGAGAATATGATTCAGGAGATGATTTCTGCTTCGGGAAGCGAATTGAAATGCGGAAATCATGGGTTGCTGTGAACGGAGTGAACAGTAATAAGTAAATTCCTTATGGGCACTCAAAAAAATGTACCGAAAAATCAGCAATAAAACTGAGACATATATAAATTGTAGTAGAAGCCTCTTTTTTTCATTAACTCTGAGGGAGAACCCTCCTCGATAATGCGGCCGTTATCGATATAGAAGATACGATCGGCTTTCTGTATGGTAGACAGACGGTGGGCTACCACAAAAGAGGTACGTCCCTTCAGCAGGCTTTCGATGCCTGCTTGGACGAGAAGTTCCGTCTGCGTATCGATACTGGAAGTGGCTTCGTCCAGTATAAGTATCTTGGGCATAGACACCATGGTTCTGGCAAAGGCGAGGAGCTGTTTCTGTCCGCCGGACAAGCCGCCGCCGCGCTCGGAAAGCTCCGAATCATAGCCTTTTTCCATTTTAGAAATGAAGCTGTCGGCATGAACGGTTTTTGATGCCGTTACGATTTCCTCGTCGGACGCATCCAGCTTACCGTAGAGAATATTGTCCTTTATAGTACCTGAAAAAAGGAAGTTATCCTGCGTCATAATGCCCATCTGCTTACGAAGGCTTTCGATGGAAACTGTCTTCACATCGTGACCGTCCACATATACATTGCCTTGCTGCACATCGTAGAAGCGGCTGATCAGATTGACTATGGTCGTCTTACCGGCACCGGTAGGCCCTACGAGAGCGATGGTTTCGCCCGGTTCGACCGTAAAGCTCACATCGTCCAACACCTTTGTAGTTCCGTCATAGGAAAAGGTGACATGCTCGAAGCATACTTTTCCTTCGATGGGGGGGATGTCGATAACCATATCTGCATCGGTAATTTCCGCGTTGGTGTCCATGATCTCGAAGACGCGCTCTGCGCCGCTTATATTCGTAATGAGCTGCGTATAAAAGTTACTCAGGTTCATAATCGGATGCCAGAACATGGAAATATAAGTACCGAAAGCGATGAGGATACCTACGGATACCTTATCAGTACCCAGTATCATAATGCCTGTATAATAGAGCATGACGGTACCGATACCCCAGCAGAAGTCGATGACTGAACCGAAGGCGTCGTTTAGACGGATGGCAGAGATAAAGGAATCCCTGTGTTCCTTCACCAGCCCCCGGAAGGTCTGCTTCGTTTCTTCCTCTGCAGTAAAGCTTTGAATGATACGTATGCCGGAAAAGTCTTCATGCACAAAGGCGTTTAGATTAGAAGACTTCTTCCTGAATATCTGCCATCTTTTATGGGAATATACCTGAATAAGAAAGAGGCATATTGCCATGAGCGGAGTACTGATCAAGGAAGCTGCCGCCAGTACCGGATTTTTAATAAACATAATGATTACTACGGCGCATATCGTAATGAAATCGGGAATCAGCGTCGTAACACAGTTAGAGAGCACGTCTTTTAAGGAGTTGATATCTCCGATGATGCGGGCGAGAATCTTTCCCGTAGGACGGCTGTCGAAAAAGTGAAAGTCCAAGGTCTGTATGTGGCTGTATAGATCCTGACGTATGGTAACGAGTATATTGTTACATACCTTAGCCATGACGTACATACGGATTTTGATGCCGATGACCATGAGGATATTAAGCGAGAGGGCAAAGCCTATGAGTTTGAACAGTCCTGCGACATTGCCCTTGGAAATATAATCATCCACAGCAGATTCCATAATCAGCGGATTCAAAAGGGAAACGAATACGCAGAAGGCCATAATGGCAAGCACCCCCAGTATTTCTTTCTTGTATGTTAAAAGATAGGAGAGGAGTCTGAGCAGAGTCTTTAGCTTGCTGACTTCTATCGTCTGCTCGTCGTCCTTAAATGAGTTAATTGGCATGTTGTTCACCTCCCTCGTATTGAGCTGCGTAAGTGGCATAGTAAAGCCCGCCCTTTTTAAGCAGCGTTTCGTGTGTCCCGCGTTCCGCAATAGCACCGTTATCCAGAACGATGATTTCGTCGGCGTTTATTACGGAACTGATACGGTGTGCAATGATTATTTTTGTGGTTTGTTCCAGCTCGCGCAGGGTCTGCTGTATCATCTGCTCCGTCTCCATATCCAAAGCAGAGGTAGAGTCATCCAGCACGAGAATAGGATTGCGTTTGGCCAGAGCGCGGGCTATGCTGATCCGCTGCTTCTGACCGCCGGAAAGACCTACGCCACGTTCTCCGATAACCGTTTCATACTGGTTATCCATCCGCTCGATGAAGTTGCTGGCCTGGGCTTCGAAAGAAGCCAGCTTTACAGCGGCGGTATCCAGGTAATCCCTTTTGCCTAGCTTTACGTTCTCGTTTATCGTATCTGAAAATAGGAATACATCCTGCATTACCAGAGAAATGTTTCCTCTTAGCTGTTTTAAACTCATATCTTCTATATTTATGCCGTCGATGCGGATAGAGCCGTCTGTAACGTCATAAAAGCGCTGCAGAAGATGAATGATAGAACTTTTTCCTGCTCCGGTAGCCCCCATGATGCCAATGGTCTTGCCTGCTTCCACACGGAAGGAGACATCGTTCAGGATGGATACTTTGGCGGTGGTGCCGGCATCCGTCTTGCTGAAGGAAACGTGGGAAAATTCTATTCCTCCCTTTACCTGTTCAAGAAGAATCGGCTCTTCCTTCTCGACGATGGTCGGAGTTTCTTTATAAATCTTGTTCAGCTTTCTGTTAGAAGCCACAGCGGAAGAAAAGCTGTTAGTCAGCCACCCCAGCATTTCCATAGGCCATACGATGTTCATGGAATATTCAACGAAAGCACTGAGGGAGCCTAAGGTAAGCTCCTTTTTCATCACGAGGACACCTCCGAATAACAGAACAAGGAGGGGGAGCAATTTCGTGATAAAGGAAAGATACGGATAGTAGGTTACAAAAATCCTGGACTGTCTCATATTGAGCTCGTAATACTTTTTGTTATGGGATAAAAATTTGCTGATTTCAAACTTTTCCCGCGCAAAAGCTTTAACGGTACGCACGCCGGCCAGGTTTTCTTCCGCCACCGTATTTAAAACAGCATTTTCCTCACTGATCGCTTCGTATACGGAGTCCAGCTTTCTTTCCATTATAATAGCAATGCTGCCGGCGATGATCATGAATGCAGTAGGAAGAAGCGCCAGCCTCGCATCCAGACTGAACATGCAAAAGAGCACGATGGAAGTATGGATAACGACTTCGATCATCAGCATTCCTACAAAGGTAAGACCGTCACCGATCCTGTCGATATCGTCCTTGATGCGAGCCATCAGCTCTCCGGTGTTGGTCCGTTCAAAGAAATCCGCACTCAGCGATTGAATGTGATCGAAGAGGTTGCGGCGCATTTTTGTAGTGATTTTTATACCGGCGACGTCGAAAGAGTATTCCTTGAGATATTGGAAAATACACCGTCCGATGCCGACGATAAGGATACCGCCTAAGAGATACATAAGCTTATCGGTCTGTCCGCCCACGATGACATCATCGATGATGCGCTTGGTGAGCTGCGGAGCTATCAGATCCAGCGAAACGCTGATGATCATGGCCAAGATAGCAAAAATATAAGTAAATTTATGCTCGAATATGTAGGCCGATAGCTTTTTTGTTGGATAATTCGTTTTCATAAGGTCCCTCCCCAGTTTAATCAATCAGGAAAAGAACGCGATGCGGACTTTTCTGATTTTAATATAAAAAGCCGCGGCAGAAAGTGCCGCGGCTTTAAATTTTGACGCAAAGCGAATAAAAAAATGCGGTCAAATAAATCGGACCGCATCAGTAAACAAGATATATAATGTAATATATCGAATCAATTATTCCTGTCACCGGAGGCAATTCCATTAAAACGGCTATTCAATTGAAGGCTGTTGTCTTTATCAAAATCATATATATTCGTCATAATTTCTTCCTCCTTTCCAAGTTTTATTAATTCGTAAATTTTCAGACGTACTATTAACATACTCTTTACGTGTTTGTTTGTCAATATATTTTTGGTTTAAATTATATTTTTTTCTTATAATAATATTCCAAAGCCTGAATCATCTGATACAAGCCCATGGCGATAAGGCACAGAATGATGATAGAGGTAATGACGAGATTCAGTTGAAAAACCTGAGAGCCGTAAATGATCAGATACCCAAGCCCTCTTCTGGCGGCGAGAAATTCACCTATGATGACGCCTACGAGAGCGAGGCCGATGTTCACCTTCATATTACTCAGAATAGTAGGGACGGAGCCGGGAAGGACTACCTTCATAAATGCGTCTTTTTTTCCTCCGCCCAGGGTATAAATCAATTTTATCTTTTCCTCGTCCACTTGCTTAAAGCCGGTATAAAGATTGATGATAGAGCCGAAGATGGCGACGGAAATGCCGGCTACAATAATGGTATTGATACCAGTCCCCAGCCATACGATAAATAAAGGGGCAAGAGCTGATTTGGGCAGGCTGTTCAAAATGACAAGGTAAGGCTCTAAAATCTCCGAGCATTTCTTGGAATACCATAAAATCGTGGCGGAAACCATACCTATCATAAAGACGAGGGCAAAGCTTATAATTGTTTCCAGCAGGGTGATACCAGTATTGGAAAAAAACGATAAATCCTTCACCATACCGATGAAGCAGGCCGCCACTTTGCTGGGACTGCTGAAAAAGAAAGAATCGATATATCCCTTACGTGCGGAAAACTCCCACAGGGCGAGAAAGAAAACGAGGATTAATAAGCGGGCGGCAGTGATGAGGTACTGTTGTCTGCGATGGGAACGCTCATATTTTTCCTGATTACTTAAGAGCTGCGGAACTTTGGATGTAGTTTTCATCAGAAATCTCCTTCCATAATTGATTGAAGTAACTTTGATATTCCGGCGCGTTTCTGGATGCCAGAGGCGAGTCCTCTGAAATTGTCAGATGGATGGGAATATCGCATTTGATCGTAGCAGGACGCTTGGACATGACGAGTATCCGGTCGGAAAGGCTAATCGCTTCGGATAAGTCATGAGTAATTAAGATAGCAGTTTTTCCGGTGGAGCGGATGATGTTGCATATATCTGAAGAGACAGAAAGTCTGGTCTGATAGTCGAGGGCGCTGAAGGGTTCATCCAAAAGCAGAATTTCCGGGTCCAGGACGAGGGTACGGATGAGGGCTGCACGCTGTTTCATACCGCCGGACAGCTCGCTTGGCTTTTTGTCTTTAAACTTATATAAGTCGTAATCCTTTAGCAGCTTTACTGCCTGGTCTATTTTGTCTTCGGTCAACTGACGGTTGATCTCCAGACCTAACAAAACGTTCTGGTAAACAGTCCTCCATTCAAACAAATGGTCGTGCTGGAGCATGTAGCCCATTTTAGGGCATAGCCCAGCCGTCTGATGTCTGGAGGCCTGCATTTCTCCTTGGGTGATATGAAAGAGTATCTCCCCGCTTTCCGGAACGAGCAGACCAAAGATGATTGATAATAATGTGGATTTTCCGCATCCGCTTGGGCCTGCGATAGCGACGAACTCGCCTTTCTCCACCTGAAACGATATATGTGACAGGGCGGGGGTTTCACCCTTTAAATTATGATAAGAATAAGAAATATCCTTTAATTCCAGTATTGGCTTATCCATAGAAATCCTCCTGTTATATATACCCTATTATATGAAGGAGTAAAAAACGGTGTGCAGTATACCGTTGAAATTTGACAAAGTATGTAATTTTTATGCAGAGGCAGAAACGGAAAAGATTGAAAAACCCGTTGAAATATGTTAGTATCAGAAACAAGGTTTAGATATTGTGGAGGAGAATACCATGGCACAGCTTTGGGGCGGACGTTTTACGAAAGAGACGGATAAGCTTGTATATAATTTCAATGCATCCATTTCTTTTGATAGAAAATTCTTTGAAGAAGATATAGAAGGAAGCATTGCGCACGTAGTAATGCTGGAGAAGCAGAATATTCTCACTGAAGAAGAGAAAAATGCCATTGTAAAAGGACTCACCGGCATCCGGCAGGATGTAAAGAGCGGAAAGCTCGTCATTACGGAGGAATACGAGGATATCCACAGCTTTGTGGAAGCTAATCTGATAGACCGGATAGGAGAAGCAGGAAAGAAGCTGCATACAGGAAGAAGCCGCAATGATCAGGTGGCGTTAGATATGAGGTTGTATACGAGAGCGGAGGTCTTGCATGTGGCGGAGGAGATTCAGGAGCTTCTCTCTACCCTGCTTACTATTATGGAAAATAATCTGGACACTTACATGCCCGGATTTACTCACTTACAAAAGGCGCAGCCGATTACGCTGGCACATCATATGGGAGCATATTTCGAGATGTTCAAAAGGGATAGTCTCAGGCTCAAGGATATTTATGCAAGGATGAACTACTGTCCGTTAGGAGCGGGAGCTTTGGCGGGGACCACCTATCCTCTCGATAGAGGATATACGGCGGCACTGATGGGCTTTGAAGGTCCGACCTTCAACAGCATGGATTCTGTTTCGGACAGAGATTATGTGATTGAATTTTTATCCGCGCTGTCCACGATTATGATGCATCTTAGTCGTTTTTGTGAAGAAATCATTATTTGGAATTCTAACGAATATCGTTTTGTTGAAATAGATGATGCGTATTCTACAGGAAGCAGCATTATGCCCCAGAAGAAGAATCCTGATATTGCGGAGTTAGTAAGAGGAAAGACAGGCAGGGTGTATGGGGCTTTAATCTCCATTTTGACCGTAATGAAAGGAATACCGCTTGCCTATAATAAAGATATGCAGGAGGATAAGGAACTGACCTTCGATGCTATCGACACGGTGAAAGGCTGCCTTGCCTTATTTAATGGAATGCTAAGGACGATGAAGTTTAATGAGGAGGTCATGGCCGTCAGTGCGATGAACGGCTTTACCAATGCGACGGACGCAGCGGATTATCTGGTAGGCAAGGGCGTTCCGTTTAGAGATGCTCATGAAATCGTGGGAAGACTGGTGCTTTACTGTATAGACAAGAACACATGCATCGATGCTCTCAGTATAGAACAGCTGAAAGAAATCAGCCCGGTGTTCGAGGAAGATGTCTTCGATGCGGTGAGTTTAAAGACCTGCGTGGAAAAGCGTCTGACGATCGGCGCTCCGGGACAGAGAGCGATGAAAGAGGTTATTGCTATCAACATGGAATTTTTAAATAATAGTTGGATGCAGGAGACAAGAGATAATTCATAATGTGAGAGTACAAAGTATGTAACAATCTGTAAGTATCAGGGGTAAATACTTTTCGACCCCGACATCATAATATATGAAAGATATGAAATTATTATATAGAAAGATGAGGAGAATGGAAAATGAGCGATAGGTTAAAGGTAGGTATTTTAGGCGGAACCGGTATGGTTGGGCAGAGATTTATCTCTTTGCTAGATAACCATCCATGGTTTGAGGTGACAGTAATTGCGGCAAGTCCCAGATCTGCAGGAAAGACTTATGCGGAGGCGGTAGGCGACAGATGGAAAATGACTACGCCTATGCCGGAAGCCGTAAAAAATATTGTTGTAATGAACGTAAATGAAGTAGAAAAGGTTGCGGCGGGAGTAGACTTTGTGTTCAGTGCCGTAGATATGACGAAGGATGAAATTAAGAAGATCGAAGAAGAATATGCTAAGACGGAGACTCCCGTAGTTTCTAATAATAGTGCTCACAGATGGACTCCTGATGTGCCGATGGTAGTGCCGGAAATCAATCCTGAGCATATGAAAGTTATCGATTTCCAGAAGAAGAGACTTGGCACGACGAGAGGTTTTATCGCGGTAAAGCCCAACTGCTCCATCCAAAGCTATGCGCCTGTGCTTACCGCATGGAAGGAATTCGAGCCCTACGAGGTGGTTGCCACCACTTATCAGGCAATTTCCGGAGCAGGCAAGAACTTCAAAGACTGGCCTGAGATGGAAGGCAATATCATTCCTTATATCGGCGGAGAAGAAGAAAAGAGCGAAAAAGAGCCCCTTAGAATATGGGGAGAAATCAAGGACGGAGAAATCGTTCCCGCGGTTTCACCCGTCATTACCTGCCAGTGTATCCGCGTTCCTGTTTTGAATGGACATACGGCGGCTGTTTTCGTAAAACTTAAGAAAAAAGCTACTAAAGAACAGCTTATTGAGAAGCTGATTAACTTCAAAGGAGAACCTCAGGAGCTTGAGCTTCCCAGCGCACCTAAGCAGTTTATCCAATATCTGGAGGAGGATAACCGTCCTCAGGTGACTGCGGACGTGGATTACGAAAAGGGAATGGGTGTGAGCGTAGGACGTTTAAGAGAAGATAGCGTATACGATTGGAAGTTTGTGGGACTGTCACACAATACGGTTCGCGGAGCTGCCGGTGGGGCGGTGCTTTGCGCAGAGCTTTTGAAGGCACAGGGTTACATTACAAAAAAATAAGATAATGATAAATATTTATTGTATTTTGTGGGAAATATGATAAATACGGGGTATAGCATATCTTCAGCAGTGAAGTGATTAATATTGATGTAATCATAATATTGACGTAATCAATATGGAAGATGGAGAAAAAATGTATTGAGAAGGGTGACAGCAAATGGATGAATTACAGTATCAATTTGAACTGCTTAATGCGATGAATCAGAAATTAAGCATCGATGAGAAAATGTTTCA
>JAEWPN010000129.1 GCA_023399455.1 Bacillota bacterium | reverse complement strand
ATTGAACAAAATCGCTAGCGCGATGGCTGTTCAACATTGTGGTGCCACTAAGTTTACATTTCTATAAAAAAATAGTAGCAG
Organism: Bacillota bacterium; assembly: GCA_023399455.1. Classification (GTDB taxonomy): domain Bacteria; phylum Bacillota; class Clostridia; order Lachnospirales; family Lachnospiraceae; genus Kineothrix; species Kineothrix sedimenti. The sequence continues at coordinate 13,371 of JAEWPN010000129.1, read as the reverse complement.
GTTTTAAATATATGTTTTATTGTTAAGTTACCCCTAACCAACAATGAACACTATTAAAAAACTACTACTATGCTCATTTTATCATGTTATTTCGAACTCAACAATTATATATTTCATTTTTTATCTGCAAGATCACCTCCTGATGAATGGCGCCCATTCATCATTCATAATCTAAGGAGGATTCTTACTCATGCAAAAATACATAGAACGTTTTAACCAGATGATTTCCCTCAGGGGCTTAACTGATCATACCCTGACGTCCTACACCAGCTATCTCGGCTGCTATCTGAAATACCTGACAGAACATCTTAACAAACTTCCGGAGGAGGTTTCCTGGGATGAACTCAGGATTTACATCCTCTACCTGAAGGATATAAAAAAGCTCAACCCAAGATCGGTCAATGCCCATATCTCTCAGCTCAGATTCTTTCAACTGTATGTCCTTCATAAACCATGGGACAAATATCAGATCCCCTTTCTAAAGTTTGATACTTATCTTCCTGAAATACTGTCACAGGAAGAAGTGCATCATTTCATTGATACTATGCCTAATCTAAAACATAAGGCTATGATTGCTCTCCTTTATTCCTCAGGTCTCAGGGTGGGCGAGGTCTGCCATCTGAAATACCGGGATATCAACAGGAAGAACATGACGGTTCACATCACACATGGAAAGAACCGCTCAGACCGCTATGCCATACTTTCCACCAAAGCCCTGGCTATTCTGACCAGCTATTGGTATGAGTTTGGCAAACCAACGGACTGGCTTTTCCCAAGCAGAAACAACCCCGAAAAACCCGTCGTATCATTTACGGTTTCTGAATTTATTATGGCCCACGAAAAACGTCTCGGCTGGGAACCCAGGATTTCCTGCCATACCTTCCGCCACTGCTTTGGTACCCATTTGTATGAGAACGGCGCTGACCTGCTGACCATAAAGCATCTGCTGGGACATAAGTCACTGAATTCCAGTACCATCTATGTCCATCTGGGCAGCCATGGAAAGAATTCTCCGGTCAGTCCTTTCGACCTTGGTGGCACCCATGAATAATACGATACAGGAAGTATTTCATCACTTTTATAAACCTTATTGTGACAGATACGGTACCGGTGCGGATCCGGATAAAGTGGCAAATGCCATTATGAACTGCAAAACAGGTGCACTGGGTTATAACGTAAGCATCTGTGATGATTGCGGACACGTTGATGTCCACAATAACTCCTGCCGTAACCGGAACTGTCCGAACTGCCAGGCTATCCCAAAAGAGCTGTGGGTGGATGCCCGTAAGGCGGAGGTTGTTGATACACCCTACTTCCACGTGATATTCACGGTCCCCTCAGAGCTGAATTCACTGTTTCTCTCCAATCAGAAGACTTTGTATGCCTTGTTCCATTCCTGCGCGGCAAAGACACTGTCGGAGTTAGCGGCAGATAAAAAATATCTTGGTGCAAAAACAGGTACAATACAGGTACTTCATACCTGGGGACAGAAGCTGGACTTTCATCCCCATATCCACTGCATCGTCATGGGCGGAGGTCTGACACCATTGTCAGAATTCAGGACCTGTTCCTCCGGTTTCTTTATCCCGGTCAGGGTGCTGTCCAAAAAGTTCCGCGGTAAGTTCCTTAGCAATCTTCGCCGCCTTTACGAAGACAGGAAGCTGTCATTTCCCCTCGGGATACAGCATCTGAACAATTCCCATGAGTGGAACGAATACATAAACTCCCTGTATCAGAAGGAATGGGTTCCTTTCATCAAAGAGACTTTTAACGGTGCCGGTAATGCCATTGAATACCTTGGAAGATATACTCACCGTATTGCTATCAGCAACAGCCGGATACTAAGCATAACGGATACTCATGTGACCTTTTCAGCAAAGGATTATAAAAGCAATGCAAAGGTTGAAATTACTCTTGACGGAATTGAATTCATCCGCCGTTTCCTCATGCATGTGCTTCCGAAGGGCTTCGTTAAAATCCGAAACTATGGGCTTCTCAGTAACCGCATGAAGAAGAAACAGCTCAGGGTGATCCGTAAGAAGCTTGCCATGAAGGAATACAAGGCAAAACTTCAGGGATTAAAAATGGATGAACTCATCCTTACCCTTTACGGTATCAATGTAAGCCAATGCCCCTGCTGTCAGAGCAACAATTATCACCTAAGGGAGAGGTATCACAAGAGGATATAGTCTTCTTACCTGATAGCTTTTTTCAAGCCGTCCTTGGGATGGTTTATTTGTCGTGTAAAAATGTATTATCGTAGTCCCAAAAGAAGATCCTGATTATCGTAAATATACTTTGCCGGTATAAAAAACACATTTTCATTATGGGAAGGAAAGAATTGAAATCCCATAGGCACCGACAAAGGTCCGCGACTATTGTTCAATTGGAAAGAATCACATTTAGGGTCTAAGAAAAGCAGGTCAGAAAAACGTCCTGTTTTTCTTAGACCCCAAACCTGATACTTTCCTACCTAATTATATCATATATCTAGATTGATTTTTTTGTAAAAATTAATATAATAAAAGCGGCTGATTTCTGCTTTTTCAGCCTTATCCATTTCCCATGGCTGACAGGCTAGGCTAATATCCATATCTGTCATGATCCGGAATTTGAGGCCTAAGTAACTTGACTTCCTATTTAAGGAAAAGTATAATTAGGTAACCTCTAATTTGATGCAAAACTAACTTGCTATTATTTACAACTGTGATACGCATTAATTTCTGAGTTAAATAAGTATATCAATAGGCATAAAGCGAGGTTAATTTATATGAATTCATATGATACCATTATGGAGAAATTAGTGTCATTCGCTAATGAATCGGAATTAATTCAGGCAATGGTTCTTTTTGGTTCCAGGGCAAGAGAAAAAAATGCTGCAGATAAATATTCGGATTACGATATTATTTTTCTTGTCAAGGACGTCGATTATTTCTTGAATACGGATCAATGGCTGAATCAAATTGAAAAATATTATATTTCTTTTCAAGAACCAACAGCAGCATACGGTCAAGAACGCAGAGTATTTTTCAGCGACGCAATGGATATGGATTTTTTGTTTTATGACGCAAAAAAATCTGAAGAGCTGGCTGCTGATCATACTATACAATCCTTCTTTTCTCGAGGATATATCATGTTAGTTGACAAAATTGATTTTAGAGGTGCAATTGACCGCAATAAACCATCTGAACCAACAGAAGAAATAAAAACTGTTTTCACAGAGAAGGAATTTATTAATCTTGCAAATACATTTTGGTTTCATTCAATATGGTCAGTGAAAAAAATACTTCGAGGAGAAATTTGGGCAGCAAAAAGTTGTGTTGATGGATATATGAAAGTTTTATTAAGACAGATGCTTGAGGGCTATTCAAAAGCTGTTAATAGTAATAATTTTGATATTTGGCATGACGGTAGATTTTTTGACAATTGGGTTGATGAAAAGATTAAGAAGCAATTAAAAACGGCATATGGAACATATGATGCAGAGGATATTTTAAGAGCACTGAACAATACTATGCTTATTTTTAGCGAGGTATCATGTAGAGCTGCAGCTTTTTTAGATTATGATAATCCGATAACAGCTGAGACATATGCTGTGGAGCAAATAGAAAAACTTACTTCGCAATCTTTCACAATAACGAGCTAATATAAAAGTCTCGTAACCCTCATGCAATGAGATTAATACATCGATACTGTATAAAGTTATTATATAATAAAGAGGAATGATATGATATTATTGCATTAAGAATTCGCCGGAGTGATGTGATGGTATTGAGAACAATAAATTCCATACGAGAAAGTTATATATCGGCGTTTGCTCTTGAAATGCAATGTCACATACGGGAGCATATAGGACGATTTATACGAGGTGCGAACATGCTATTTGTAGTTGAACCCTGAGAATTGGCAGCATAAAGTTAGAGTCAGGCACTTCCGGTGTCTGATATTCTTTAGTTGTGCCAAAATTCCAAATACATCTAATTAAAGGGGTTCTTCTATGAGAAAAAATAAATCATTTATTAAACTGTTAATCGGGCAGGCAATAGCGAATGTTGGCGATACAGTTTACACAATCGCTGTTATCAGCTCGGTTTTCACATTAACAAAATCACCTATGGCAACATCATTTGTCCCTGTTATCATCACTGCAAGTATGTTCTTGTCGGGATTATTGACGCCGTTTGTTACCTCAAGATTTTCACTCAATAAAATCCTGCGCGTCAGTCAGCTTTTGAAGACTATTTTCCTGTTAGTCCTTGCATTTTATGTGCAAATGAACAACCGGTCCATCAATGTTTATGTGCTGTATCTATTGATAGCATTTATTGCTTTTCTTGACGGCTGCGCGAAGCCTGTCAGCAATGCACTGATTCCGCACTATGTTTCGAGAGATGACTTGATGAAAGCAAACAGTATCTTTGAAAGTGTCTTTCAGGCAATCGGTATTGGGAGTTGGGCGGTTGGGAGTTCGCTGCTGTTGATTTTCTCTATATCAAAACTTATCTGGTTCGACGTTGCAGTTTTTCTTATTGCGACCATTTTTATGTGGCTGCTTCCGCAAGTAGGCAAAGAAGAACGGCAGGTCAAGAATGACAAGGAGGCATTCTCACAGGGCTGGAAGAAAATCAGTGAAACACCGCTGCTGAAAGTAGTAGTTTCAATGGATATTCTCGAACAGATTGCTCAAACAGCCTGGATTGGCGCAATCGTTCTGGTGTTCGTCAAAGAAGCGTTGCACGTCACGGAAAACTGGTGGGGCTATATCAATGCCGTGTATTTTGGCGGGGCGATTATTGGCGGGCTAATCTGTCTCCGCTTTGCTAAGAAAATAGATTCTAATAAGGCGAAATTTATTTTTCTTGGCTCGTTGGCTGGTGCAATTACAACCCTTGCCGTCAGTATAAGTCCATATGCAATTTTAGTCGTAGGCCTCTCAGCATTGATTGGTGTGTTCGAACAACTCAAGAACATACCTCAATCGACGGTGATGCAAAAGCAGATTCAAAATGATCTATTGGCACCTGTGTACGCATCAATGAGTGCCTTATATACAGGTTGCTATGCACTTGCAACGATGGGTGCAGGCGTGGTTTCTGAAGTAATAGGTGTACGATACGTATTCGCCATTTCCGGTGTACTGTTGTTCGTTGTTTCGATCATTGCAAGGAAGCACAGAAAACTGTTTGAAGATTAAGTAAGTTCTCTTAAAACTAATTTGATATATCTCTTTGTTATGAAAAGTTAATTATTTATGTTGGCAGTCGTTATCATGATTTACAAAATACTAATTATTAATTTCCTATGAGGAGAAATTTATATGATGCAGTCAAAAGGCTGGGATTGGGAACATGTAACTAACCCGCACTGGATAAACCCAACAGATACAGGTTTTTATCTGGCGAATAGATGGAAAGAATCAGGTTATGAAACTGTCCTGGACTTAGGGTCAGGGCTTGGTCGTCATTCTATTTGTTTTGCAAAACATGGATTAAAAGTAAGCGCTATGGATATTTCTGATTATGGCATAAAGCATTTGCAAACTTGGGCAGCAAAAGAAAGCCTGAATATTGATACATACATTGGGGATATGCTGTCTTTACCTTATGATGATAACTCGTTTCATTGTGTTTTTGCATATCATGTTATATCTCACTCAGATACTGAAGGAGTCAAAAAGATTATCAAAGAAATAGAAAGAGTTCTCAAACCTCAAGGCGAAGTACTGTTATCTTTTTGCTCAAAAGAAACTACGCTTTATAAAGAATTCATATTTCCGAAACTTGATGATAATACATTAATTTGTCAGGATGAACCTGAAATTGGCGCGCCACACTTTTATACAGATTTAGCTGGTATTTTGGATTTAATGGCTAACTTTAGTATAGAATTAGTCAAGCATACTGAATATTGTAACTTGGACTTACTGAATAATCAAAAAGAGATGTACTACTATGTAAACGCAGCGCTCCGAAATTAATTATATTTGCCTGGTTCAGCTATGTAATGTAATCAAAAGTTTTAAGTATAAATATATTTTAGGCAAGTATGATTCACAAGCATTTTTGGCATATGTTGTCAAACAGCGTGTTATAATAGGAAAAGTTATTGTGCATCGATTCTTATTAATTATTCACTCAAAGTCAGGAGATATATGATCAAAATAAATGAAGAAGATAACATTAAACTGACTAAGCTATGCTCTTGTAAAAAAGACGATATTATGCTGTTATGGTTTCTAGAGGGTAACCCTGGCTGTGCTGCTTGGGTAGATGACATCGGACAGCCAGAAGAAGCAATAATAATTGCAGCTGATTTCTGCTATCTTTTAGGAGAAATAAAACACCCGGATGAAATAAAACAGATACTAGAAACGAATGCCCGATATAAAATTATTTATCCATGCGGGACACAATGGGTTACCTATTTGAATGCGTATCTATCCGAAAAATTACACCCTTCCAAGAGATATTCGATGAAACATGAACCTGATGTTTTTAATAAGGACTATTTAAAGCAATTAATCGAGAATGTAATCCCAGAATATGAAATCAAATCAATTGATGAAGACATTTACACGGACGTTCTCAATATTGACTGGGCTGCTGATGGCTGTTGTTTTTATAGGTCATATAAGGACTTCAGTGAAAAGGGGTTGGGACATGTTGCCTATAAGAATGGACAACTTATCTGTATCGCGTCCTCCTATAATACATATGAAAGCACCATCGGTGTAACGATAGGCACATTAGAGGAATATAGAAGAAAAGGTCTTGCAGCTGCATGTGCTGCTTCTTTAATCTTAGAATGTTTAAAGAGAGGTCTTTACCCTGCATGGGAAGCAGCAAATATGGCTTCCGTGTCTTTATCAAAAAAGTTGGGCTATCATTTTGATCAGGAATATGATATTCATATCCTTATATAAGTATCCAAACGCAATGCAAGCGGCTAAAAAAGTTGATAAAGCAGGCATACATCAAGCAAAAATAATGGCAGATAAATAGCAGGAAAGCAGTTTCTAACTCTCCTGCTATTTTTTATTAAACGTGAAAGGGGATGTATTCCACAGGTACGATGCCAATTCCAACCGCTCCCGTGATCATTAATTATTCCAATCCAAAATGCTTTGCCAATAAGTTCAATGTTTCCAATTTCGTATCGGTAACAACATCCTTTCTAACAATTGTAAAAAATCCGCTGTTGGCAAATTTATCATAGTTCTCTTTGCTATTTATTTTTGCGATGCACTCACGGTAATTTGCCATAGTTTTTTCGGGATTTTCAGCCTTCATAATTTGTTCTTTTATGAATTTCTTATCTTCATCCTCCCGCTCAAAAAAGTAATCAACAGACATGGACTGTGGTGACAGCATAATTGCTACTTGATTATAGTCTGCAATCTTGCGCAATACATCTATTGTAATATTTGTATCAACAATAACTTTTTGAGAATATGAAATACTCATAAGATATGCAATCTCAAATTCTGTAACTTCAGCCTCAGCACCGTCGATCCATCTTGAATATTCTTCCGGATCTCTGTTTATAAACTCCTGCCAATCTTTCATAGTTTCAAAATAACAGAGATTGGGATATTCGGCAGGAGTAGCAATGCCGTTGGTTATAATTTTATGATAATTCTCTCCGCAATGAATTAGGCCATATTTTTCGGCAAGCATAGCTGCCATTGTAGATTTCCCGGCATATGCCGTACCATTTATAAACATTACATTTTTCAAACAATGTTTTACTATTTTATCGTTAATTTTCATATTGTTTTCTCCTTATAGGCTATATTTTTTCGCATAACAAAATAAGCTCAATCTAATGAGCCCTCTCATCTTTTAATAATTAGCGAATCCTATTTGTACCTATCAAGATATAACAATACATAATCTTATCCCTTTCCATCCTTCAGAATATAGATTTTCCACTTCGCCTTTGTAAATGAAAGCAAATATTTAATTCCCGACAACTTTCTGCTTTACTAAATTCAATAATACAACATCGAATATAAAAATTCAAATAAAATCACAAGTCATGTTTTGATGTTTTCAAAACAGGATGCCAACCATTAGAATATGATGTAGAATCTGGGAATTTGTGTTATAATAAGAAAAGTTATTCTGCTAATAAATAATTGCAGCTGGGAAGTAAAACAATACTGAAAACAAATGAGGTTGATTATGAAAATATATTTAATTCGCCACGGACAAACAGAATGGAACAAAGACCGAAAATTACAGGGAAGCATGGATATTCCGCTTAATGAAACAGGCATAGATCAAGCAAAAAAATTAGCCGATAAATTAAAGCGATATAACATAGAACATATTTATACAAGTCCGCTTTCAAGAGCGTTTGACACTGCACAGGAAATAAAGAAGGTCTTCGGATGCTCGATTACACAACTGGACTCATTGAAAGAAATTGATTTTGGCATTTGGCAGGGGCATACCGTTGCCGAAAATAAAGCCATCTATGGTGGACTGGTTGCCCGGTGGGAGCAAGACCCTACCTTTGACGCAGGCTATGGCATAGAAAGTTATTTTAGCGTTCAGCAAAGAGCATATCAAACCCTTACTGAAATAGGAAATGGTGTATATGATGAAGTTGCAGTCATAACACATGGTGCATGGATAAAGTCAGTTATATGCAAGCTTTTACATATTCCATTAAGCAAAAGATTCTGCTTTGATGTCGGAAATACAAGCTTCAATATTTTAGACTATAATAAAGAACATGGTAAGTTTCAAGTGAAGACGTTAAATGAAGTTTCACATTTGGAAAGATATAATTAGGCGGCTTTATATAAAAGTTAGAAGGAGTAAAAATGAACGAAACTTATAACGATATAAAAGAATTATTTAATAGATACAAAATTGGAAACATAATTGAAGAACCCATAAGTATTTCAGGGGGACTCATGCACAAAATGTTTAAGGTTACTACTGAAACAAATGTATACGCGGTAAAATGGCTTAATCCATCCATAATGCAGCGAAACGGTGTACTGAAAAATATGATTAACTCAGAACTAATTGCAAATGCCTTCTCAAAGCATTTACCGGTTGTAGCTGCGTTAACGATTGAAGGTCATAATGTCCTGCATTCCAACAGTAAATATTATATGGTATTTCATTGGATTGAAGGTATGTCAATTTTCCCTCCTTCTATCAGCGAAAAACACTGTTACGAAATTGGAAGGGCATTAGGCAAAATTCATCGTCTAAACATTAGTGTGCCTGAAGTAAAAAAAGGCAAAAAAGATTTTACAAACTATAACTGGCAACAGTTTTTAGTAAAAGGCAGAGATTTAAACGTCTGCTGGATTGATTCTTATGCTAATATAATTGATAAGTTAATCACTTGGAACAATGGTATTAATGAAGCAAATGATAAGTTATCAGAATATATGGTAATCAGCCATGGAGATTTAGACCCCAAAAATGTAATGTGGCATCAAGACTTGCCGTACTTCATCGATTGGGAAGCTGCAGGATATGTAAACCCGTACCAAGAGCTTTTGGAAGTTTTGAATTACTGGTCTCCTAATGGGAACGGAGAATTAGATCAAGATAAATTCAAAATACTACTAAATGCTTATAGGGAATATATCAGCATAAAAGCGGTTAATTGGGATTGTGTCCTCAATAGCGGTTATGCCGGTATGCTTGGTTGGCTGGAGTATAACTTAAAACGGGCATTAGGAATCGAAAGCACGGATGAGGAAGAGAAGGTACTCGGGGCGGAGCAAGTGATTGCAACCATCAAAGAATTAGAAAGATATGATAACCAGTTGAAAATATTAAAAAAATGGCTTAGTGAATAAAGTAAATGCATTGTCTATATTTACTATTGACCAGATAATTACGCCAAATATAAAGGGGAGCAATGATGAAGACAGAAAACAAATTAATCTATAAAGCTATCATGTATTTATTATTGTTCCTTTGCGCAGCATGCATTTCATTTCATTTGACTGTTTATGGAGTTCAATCTGAACAGGAACTTCAAAATTCCCAGCTGGTTTCTGTACACAACGAATATCACATTTCTGGCGATGGTGACAACAATTCTATCATCCATAAAATAATTAGTAATATACTTAAAGATATCCAAGCAAATAGCAAGTCCGGATTATTATCTTTTATATCCGGCGCCTTATGTATAATTGTCCTATTTATCCAAACTTGTGAAACCTATCTCTATGAGCATAATTATTTTTCTAAATTATATAAAAAATCTTTAATCGTACAAAAAATACGTTTAGATCATTGAATCTTCTTTACATCGAGGTATCGATTGACATTTAAGAAATGTCATTCTTTTGCTTGAAAAAGGAGATTTAAAAATGAAAAATAGAATATGCAGAAGCATAAAGCAATTTTTCATTATGCTTTCTATTTGCGCGACGTTATTCTCAGGGCCTGCTGCAAGTAACGAAGTTAGCAAAATGTTAAAATGCATGGATGAAAGAAATGCACTTATAAGAGAAATAAACGAATCTGATAATGAAGAAAATAACGGCGATAAATTCAAAAGAAAAAGCACTCAATAAGTATAGCAAATATCATAGCAAGCACTCTCTATTCTTGAATCTAACAGAACCATGAGCGTGCTTGCTGTGCAGCAATTTTATTAACATAAATATTAATAATCAATAATAGGGGGAAGCCATGAATCATTTATTAAAAGAGGCGGTAGAGCTGAGTGCCGCACATTTTTTAAGCTGATAATATCGAATAAAGCCCGCAATATCCGCGAGTGCCCACCCGATAGGAATACTCCACCAGATACTTTGCAGCCCGAAGCCCAGCCAGACCAAACTGTAGGAAAGCACTACCCTTATGCCAAGGGAAATCACTGTCAAAAATATTGATGTATTAAAATGCCCGAGGCCGCGGTAAAAGGCATAATGCAAAAACAAATATCCGATAAGCACATAAAAAGCTCCCTCAATCCTAAGGTACTGCCCTCCTGCTTCGATCACTGCAGTATCCCCCGGCACAAAGAGGCTGATCAGCTGCGGAGCGAACAAACACACTCCCACCGATATAATGGCACAGAATATGGTCGCGCAAAGTATAGCAGATCGAAAGCCGCTTTTAATTCGGCCATCCTCAACGGCTCCTTTATTCTGCGCTATATAGGTGGCAAATGCGTTGCCAAAGTCCTGGGCAGGCATATAAGCAAAGGTGTCCACACGCACACCCGCTGTAAACGATGCCATTGCAATGACACCAAATGAATTCACCAGACCCTGCACAAGCAAAATTCCAAAGTTCATAATCGATTGCTGTAACGATGTCAGGATTGAATATTTGGCAACTTTTTTAAACATTTCGTTTTCAAAATGCAGCTTAAGCTTCAGAAAATCAAGCTTTTTCATCGCATAGATACACAATGGCATACCAGAACACAATTGTGCGGCAAAAGTGGACCAGGCAGGGCCTTTTACACCAAGGGGAATCCATATCACTAATATAAAATCAAATGCCACGTTGATAACAGAGGCCGTGATAAGAAAAATCAATGGAGTCTTGGAATTACCCATAGCGCGCAAAACAGCAGCCGCCATATTATATAAAAACAGGAAAGGAAGGCCGGCTAATATAATTCTCAAATAGCTTTTGGAGAGCTCAAGAGCATCCTCCGGCACCTGAAACATCCGAACCAAAGGATCCAAAAAAATAATAGAAAGGATAGCAATAAGTGATGTTACAGCAAAAATAAAAATCGCCGAGGTGGAAATGGCTGCCGACAGCTCCTTATATCGTTTGGAACCATATAGTTCAGCAAAAAGCACTCCACTTCCCATACATAATCCAATCAGTATCGCATTTATAAAGACAATCAGCGCAGAGGATGCACCAACCGCCGCCAATGCTTCCTTTCCCAAAAACCGTCCGACTACAATGGTATCGGACATACTATATATCTGCTGGAAAACATTTCCCAAGAAAATAGGAACAGAAAACAGTAAAATTTTCTTAGTTGCATTTCCGGTGGTCATATCAATTGTTTTCAATTTAATCTCTCCTTGGTCATATCTATAACTCAATTATTTATTCAGTAAAAACTTATCTCTCATATTGAACATTATCATAAAACATCATCGTTCATTATGGCCGTATGAAAACATATTCTATCCTATAATACACTTAAAAGCAAGGGATTCGGGTAAATGAGTTGATACATCGAAATTATAGCCACCGCATGCGACAGTTAGTATATCCTGGGCAGGGATATTCAAGAAAGTAACAGATATACATAGGCAGCCCGTAAATAATTTTAAATAAAACATGGAGAATATAAATGATAAAAATAAATAGTACGATAAAGATAAAAGATGTTACTAATGTTGTAAACGAAAAAACTCCCAGCATTTCAGGAATCGTGAATCAGGAATGTAAAGGGAAACTATGGGTAGACAATATTGATATGCCGAGAATTGCAATTGCAGAGTCCTTTGCAACAGGAAGCTTTGCATTTCTGGGGACATACCATACCAAGGAAGACTTTGCGAATTTAAAAGATTTTCTGGAAAATGATTTGGTTTACCAATTGAAGGAAAATGGATATCATTGTTTTGAATTTTCAATTGACAGTGAAAACTTGCGCCAAAATATTTTAGATATGTTTAAAGATAAGTCAATTCAATCAGAAAAAGAATTCTCCTTCAGGACTAATTCTATCCCCAAAAATAACCAGATCATTCCTAAAGAATACAAAATACGAAAAGTTGATATTACCTTCTGGAACATGCTGTCAGAAGGTAAATATGAGAATGGGGATTTCATCAAACTCCGGTTGTTGGAATCTTGGCATTCATTTGAAGACTTCCTGAATAAAAGTATTGCTTACTGTACCCTTTTGGATGACAGAATCGTTGCTGTAATAGCTGGAACCGCTTGCTTCAATAATGTAATCGCAATAGATATTGAAACAGAGAAAAAGCATAGAAAAATGGGATTAGCTTATGCCATGGCGGCAGAGTTTATAAGCGATTGCCTGAAAAACGGCTATATCCCTCAATGGGACTGCGTTGAATCAAATCCAAACTCATATAATTTAGCTATAAAATTAGGATTTCAGAAAATGAATGAAAACACCGTTTATTGGTTTAATATCTAACTTCATTTAATGAAACATGATCGCTAATCCTTGCTTCTCAAGGATTAGCGATTTCTTTGACTTCCAATCCCCGGAATTGTATAATTTGTAATAAGCCTACTATAAATAATTTCATCATTCTCTAAATTATCTGTAACAAAAGCCTGATAAGTAAGATATATAGTTAGGAAGGAGGACATTCATGGATGAACTATACAAACAAAATGTAAAAATAGTCTATCACTTCCTGCTCTCCAA
>JAEWPN010000110.1 GCA_023399455.1 Bacillota bacterium | reverse complement strand
CGCTCAAACAGTTTTGTTTTCTGGTATGGCTCAAATATCCAGAGAAAGAACTTCTAAATATTTACATAGGCGCAGTCGTTCTTTTTGTATTGGTCATATTGACTCGAATATTTTTAAAAAGGACCTTTTGACACCCTAATCGTAATAGGAAAGTGATCCTATTACATAAAAGACCTTCGGGTAAGATGCGCAGCTGCATATGTACAAATTATGGAACTCGTGTTATATTTATTTCATCGACGTTTTACAAAATAAAAGGTAATTATTACTTCTGAAAAGCACAATAATATAAAAAGACGGGGGTATATGGAATGAGTGCAAGCTATGACAAATTGATGAAATGCTTTGAAAGTTTTAAGGAGAGAGTGGATTTCAAGCCGAGGGTAGCTATCGTGCTGGGATCCGGACTGGGGGATTTTGCCGATACTATTGCAGTGGAGGCAGAACTTTCCTACAGCGAGATAGAAGACTTTCCGGTATCTACCGTTCCGGGACATGCCGGTAAATTTATTTTTGGATATGTAGGTGATGTTCCGGTAGTATGCATGAAAGGGAGAGTACATTTTTATGAAGGTTATCCAATATCGGACGTGGTGCTCCCCATTCGCCTGATGAAACTGATGGGTGCGGAGATTTTGTTTCTGACCAATGCTTCCGGCGGTGTGAACTATGATTTTAAAGCGGGAGACTTGATGCTTATAACCGATCAGATTTCCTGCTTTGCTCCGAATCCGTTAATTGGACCGAATATAGAAGCGTTAGGAACCCGTTTCCCTGATATGAGCACTGTTTACGACAAGGATTTGCAAGATATTTTGAGGGACGCTGCCAAGAAGAGCGGAGTGCCTATGAAAGAGGGAGTTTACGTTCAGCTTACGGGGCCTTCTTTCGAGTCTCCGGCGGAAATACGCATGATACGTACTTTAGGAGGAGACGCGGTAGGAATGAGCACTGTGGTGGAAGCGATCGTGGCGAATCATATGGGGATGCAGATCTGCGGAATATCCTGCGTGTGCAATCTTGCTGCGGGCATGACGGAGAATCCCTTGACCCACGAAGAGGTCCAGGAGGCGGCAGACAAGGCGGCACCGTTATTTACCAAGCTGGTGTCGGAGAGTGTGAAACGGTTCTAGAATATAAGCATAAAGTTTTCATGCAAATGGAGGATTTCAAGTAAAGTGACAGATAAAGAAATGAGAGAAACTCTGATAAAGGAAGCACTGGAGGCCAGGAAGATGGCTTATGTGCCTTATTCACATTTTATGGTGGGAGCTGCGCTTCTTACGAAAGAAGGACGGATATATCAGGGCTGCAATATAGAAAATGCTGCTTATGGGCCTACGAACTGCGCAGAGCGCACCGCTTTTTTTAAGGCGGTAAGCGAAGGGGAAAGAGCCTTTGCTGCAATTGCCGTTGCAGGAGCGCCGGAAGGGGACGAGATAACCGGATATGCAGCACCTTGCGGCGTATGCAGGCAAGTAATGGCTGAATTCTGCAGACCGGATAGCTTCGAAATCATCGTAGCCAAATCTCCGGAGGATTATTATGTGAAGACATTGGAAGAGCTGTTGCCGGAGAATTTCGGGCCGGCTAATTTGAAGTAATAGACATTCATAAGAAAGGAGTCCGTACCGCAATGAATATTCGTTTTTATAATGCTAGAATATTGACAATGGAGGAGAACGCGCCTATTTTCGAGGGAGAAGTATGGGTTAGCGATGAGAAGATTATTTATGTAGGCGATGGGCTGAATATGGACGAGTTTTACCGTCGGAGAAACATCACATGTATGATTTGGGATGAAGAAATCGACTGCGAGAGAAATCTGCTGATGCCGGGCTTTAAAAATGCCCATACCCATTCAGGGATGACCCTTCTTCGCTCCTTTGCGGACGATCTTCCGCTGCACGAGTGGCTGAATAAGCAGGTGTTTCCGATAGAGGCTAAGATGACGCAGGAAGATATTTATCATTTGACCAAACTGGCGGTGTTAGAATATCTGACCAGTGGGATCACCTCCATTTTCGATATGTACTTAACGCCAGGATCAGTAGCGGAGGCCTGCAGTGATACGGGTATGCGGTGTGTGCTGACGGGAGCTGTTAACAATTTCAGTCAATCGGTGGAAGAGATGGAGAAATGGTACACGGAGCTGAACGGCAAAGATCCGTTAATTAGCTTTCTTCCCGGCTTTCATGCGGAATATACCTGCTCTAAAGAGCTGATGGAAGACATTGCCTCTATGTCGAAGCGTCTGAAGGCGCCGGTTTACATACATCTGTCTGAGACGCAGGAGGAAGTTGCAGGCTGTGTGGAACGTTACGGTATGACACCCGGAATGTTCATGGATTCTCTCGGGATGTTCGAGCATGGCGGCGGGGCTTATCACTGTGTGTATCTGACCGAGGAAGAAATCACCCTTTTTCAGAAAAAGAATATACATGTCATTACGAATCCGGGCTCCAATACGAAGCTCGCCAGCGGAATCGCGCCTATTAACGATTTTCTGAAGGCTGGACTCAATATCGCTATAGGAACGGACGGGCCGGCCAGCAACAATTGTCTCGATATGTTCCGGGAGATGTTTCTCGTTACCGGTCTTGCAAAGCTTCGGGAAAAGGACGCTTCAGCGGTAGATGCCATGGAGGTTTTGAAGATGGCTACGGTAAACGGAGCTAAGGCGATGCATCTGGAGAACGCCGATGTACTGGCGCAGGACAAACTGGCAGATATCATCATGATCGATTTGTTCCAGCCCAATATGCAGCCCATCAATAATATTGCGAAAAATATCGTATACAGTGCGAGTAAGCAGAATGTTAAAATGACGATGATCCACGGGCGTATTCTTTACCGGAACGGAGAATTTCTTCTAAAGGATGAGCCCCTGGCTATTTATGAAAAAGCTAATGAAATTATAAATCGTTTAAGATAAACAGAGAATAAAGCAAGGAAAATGGGAAGTGAAGAAAAGGTATGAAGGTAACTTATATTTATCACAGCGGATTTTCCGTTGAATTGGAGCAATGCGTTTTGCTGTTTGACTATTATATCGGAAAGCTGCCGGAATGGGAGCCGGAAAAGCCGGTATATGTTTTTGTGTCCCATAAGCACAAGGACCATTTTAGTCTGAAGATTTTTGACTTGGTCAGTCGATATAAAAACATACATTTTTTCCTTGGCAGTGACGTGAAGCTTAGCGAGAGCTATTTGGACAGAAATCATGTGGATCTCTCCGCAAGGAAGAAAATAACTAACGTAGGAAAAAATAAAACCATACGATTCGATGATATGGAGATACGCACGCTTCGCTCTACGGATGCGGGTGTAGCTTTTATCGTGTGTGTGAATGGAAAGTGTATTTATCATGCAGGGGATTTGAATTGGTGGCATTGGGAGGGAGAGCCGTCTCCCTTCAATGAAGATATGGAGAAAAATTATAAGAGGGAAATTGACAGCATAAGGGGCATGAGCTTTGACGCTGCCTTTGTACCCTTGGATCCAAGGCTTGAGGCTGCTTATGGCTGGGGAATGGATTATTTCCTTGAAAATACAAAGGCGAAGATGGTTTTTCCAATACATATGTGGGAAGAATACGGTTATATCGGCAAATATAAAAAAACAAGGGTTGGTGCCTCATACAGCAATTGCATTGCGGATATAAGCGCGCCGGGACAGGAATTCGGTTTATGGAATATTTAATTTTTGCCTTGACTGTATTAGCTTTTATTGTGCTGATCATGTTCAAGGGGCTTTTGGATGACAGGAAGAGACGGGCTGATTTTATCGTATGGCTTCGGAATAATTACGGTGTTCTTCCTAAGAGGGAAGAGATTAAACAAGAGGAATTTCAGAGGATTTCCTGCTATTTCAGAAGGCATGAGGCGGAGGAGTTTCATGTCGATGATATTACTTGGAACGATTTGAATATGGATAGCATCTTTAAAAAGATGAATTATGCGTATTCCGCAGCGGGAGAGGAATATTTGTATTATCTTCTGCGGACCCCTGTTCAGGATACGGACAGGATAGAGCGGATGGAGAAACATATCCGTTTTTTTATGGAGCACGAAGAGGAGAGAATAAAGTTTCAAGTCTTTTTTGCGAAGCTTGGACGTACAGGAAGGCATTCCATCTATGATTATCTGAACTATTTGGATTTATTGGGAGCAAGAAGCAACTGGAAGCATTATTTGGGCGACCTGGGAATCGTGCTTTCTATTCTTATTATGTTTTTCTCCGTGCCGGCAGGAGTGGTGCTTCTTATATTCTTTATTTGCAGAAACATCATCGCATATTTTAAGATCAAGAATGAAATAGAGCCGTATATTACCAGCTTTGGCTACATACTGAGGCTGCTTCGGAGCGTAGATGATATCATAAGGCTTTCTTCGGAGAGCTTTGAGGAGGAAATGGAAGAACTGAAAGCTTGCCGGAAGAAAATGAGCAGGTTCAAATCGGGCTCTTATATTATCATGTCCTCCACCAGAATGAGTGCGTCCGGCAATCCTATAGAGGTTCTGTTAGACTATGTCCGCATGACCTTTCATCTGGACCTGATCAAATTCAACAATATGCTGGTGGAGGTGAGGAAGAATATCACCGCCATCGACAGGATGCTTACCATCAGCGGCTATATGGAGGCGACTATTGCCGTGGGGGCGTATCGAACCTCATTGGGAGAGGCTTACTGTCTGCCTGAACTAAACGACTATGAAGGGCTGCATATAGAGAATATGTATCATCCCTTAATCGATAATCCGGTAAAAAACAGTATATCTACGAAGCGGGGAGTCCTGCTTACCGGTTCCAACGCGTCGGGTAAATCTACCTTTTTAAAAACGGTCTCTCTGAACGCTATTCTGGCCCAGACGATACATACTTGTTTGGCAGACAGCTATAGCGGCAGCCCCTACCGCATCATGTCTTCTATGGCCCTTCGGGATGATTTGTCCGGCGGGGAGAGCTACTATATTGTAGAGATAAAGTCCTTGAAGCGCATATTGAACCAGGCAGCGCCGTCTGGCAGCCGCCAGGCGCAGGCGGACTTGCCCTCGACTCATTGCGTTAATCGGAATAAAGTGCTTTGCTTTGTGGATGAGGTGCTGCGGGGAACGAATACGGTAGAGCGTATTGCAGCTTCTGCGCAGATATTAAAGAGCCTCGCCAGGGAAAATGTCATCTGCTTTGCAGCCACTCACGACATAGAGCTGACCCATCTGCTTGAGAACGACTACAGCAATTATCATTTCGAAGAAGAAATAAAAGGAGATGATATAGAATTTAATTACAGGCTTATGGATGGACGGGCCACCACCCGCAATGCTATCAAGCTTCTGCGCGTTATGGGTTATGATGAGGAGATTATTCAAAATGCGGAGAATCTGGCGGAAGAATTCATAGTAAAGGGTGTTTGGAAAGCTCACGTATAGGCTGCCTGAAAGGATATGGACAATAAAAATGAAAGTAAAGATATATACGGACGGGTCCGCGAGAGGGAACCCGGAAGGGCCGGGGGGCTATGGAACCGTCCTGCAGTATGTGGACAGCAAGGGAACTTTGCATGAGCGGGAATATTCGGCGGGCTATAAGAAGACTACCAATAACCGGATGGAGCTGATGGCGGTAATCGTGGGTCTGGAGGCCCTGAATAAGCCTTGTGAGGTAGAAGTCATATCGGACTCCAAATATGTTACCGATGCCTTCAACCAGCATTGGATGGAGGGGTGGCTTAAGAAGAACTGGAAGACCAGCGGGAATAAGCCGGTGAAAAATGTGGATTTGTGGAAACGCCTGCTGGAGGCAAAAAAACAGCATCAGGTGGAGTTTACATGGGTGAAAGGGCATGACGGACATCCGGAAAACGAGAGATGTGATACATTGGCGACGGCGGCGGCGGATGGGGATGAATTGCTTGAGGATTTTGTGCAGGAGCCGCAATGAGAGAGCATTTGCACAGACACATCCTGGTGAGAAAGAGGTGGATATGGGTAAATTTGAAATTATATTGTGGGATGTGGATCAGACCTTACTGGATTTTAGACGTTCCGAAAGCTATGCTGTCAGGCATTGTTTCGAGCTGTTCGGGCTGGAGGTAACGGACGAAATCGTTGCCTTGTATTCAGGAATCAACGAAAGCTTCTGGAAACGCATCGAAAAAGGAGAAATTGCCAAAAAGGAAGCTTTGATTGAGCGGTTTCGTACGCTATTTGCGCAAATTGGAGTAACCGGAGTGGAGCCGGAGGAATTCCAGAAACATTATGCGGATGCGTTAGGCAGCGTATATTACTATCAGGACGATTCCTATGAGCTGGTGAAGCTGCTAAAAGGGCAGTACAGACAATATCTTGTAACCAATGGGATTACTCATACTCAGAGAAAAAAATTGAAACTTTCAGGACTTGATGAATTGGTAGAGGATATTTTCGTGTCGGAGGAAATAGGAGTTCCTAAGCCTCAGAAGGAATATTTCGACAGGTGCTTCTCGCGCATTCAGGACTTCGATAAAGAAAAAACGATTATCGTAGGGGATTCCCTAAGCAGCGATATGCTGGGCGGCAACAATGCGGGACTTGTTACTTGCTGGTATAATCCCGGAGGGCTTAAGAACGACTCTGAAGTTAGGATCGACTATGAAATTAATAATTTACAGGATATTATATCCGTTTTGAATGAGGAGCCGTAGGATGCCCAAATCATCGGATCAGAAATTAAAGCTTTTATATATAATAAAAATTTTGAGCGAACAGACGGATGAAGAGCACATGATGTCCACGAAGGTGTTGATTGATGAGCTGGAAAAATACGGTATTACGGCCGAAAGGAAGTCTATTTACAGCGATATTTCCCTGCTTGTGAAGTTCGGATATAACATCGTTTACACTAAAGTAAAGCGAGGCGGAGGATATTTCCTGGCCGAGAGGGAATTCGAACTTCCGGAGTTAAAGCTTTTGGTGGATGCCGTCCAGTCGTCCAAGTTCATCACAGTCAAAAAGTCGAGAGAACTGATTGAAAAGCTGGAACGGCTTGCGGGTCAGTACGGCGCCGGACAGCTTCAGCGCCAGGTTTATGTAGCAGGTCGCATCAAAGCGGAAAACGAAAGCATCTATTACAATATTGATCATATACATAGGGCCATTCAGGAGGATATTCAGATTTCCTTTCAGTATTTGGACTGGACGCCGGAAAAGAAGCTGAAG
The DNA here is from genome assembly GCA_023399455.1 of Bacillota bacterium. Classification (GTDB taxonomy): domain Bacteria; phylum Bacillota; class Clostridia; order Lachnospirales; family Lachnospiraceae; genus Kineothrix; species Kineothrix sedimenti. Next base: position 2,187 of record JAEWPN010000110.1, on the reverse strand, counting down.
CCCCGGAAAGAAGGCGTTAAATACCGCATCAGTCCATGGGCCCTGACATGGCAGGATGAGAATTACTATCTGATAGCCTATGACAAGTATGCGGATAAAATCAAGCATTACCGGGTGGACAAGATGGGCGGGATCGAGCTGTTGTCTGACGAGTTGAGGGAAGGGATAAGTTCCTTTGAGCGTTTCGATATAGGGGCGTATACGAATAAGACCTTCGGCATGTTCAGCGGCGAGGAGGTAACCGTCGCCTTGCAGATGCCCGACAGGATGCTGGGAGTGGTCATCGACAGATTCGGAAAAGAAGTGGATTTAAAAAAGACAAGAAAGAGTAATTTTTCGGTAAGGGTAAAGGTGGCTGTCAGCGAGCAGTTCTTTGGCTGGGTCACGGGACTTGGAACGGAGGTTAAGCTCCTTTCTCCCAAATCGGTGGTAGTACGTTATGAAGAATATCTGAAAAAAATCATAGAACAATATGAAAGGTAGGAGACCGGATAATGTTATTTTGCTACTGGGAACGGAGTGAATAGTAACATTATTTCGGCCTTTCAATGAGTGATAAAACATGGAGATTACATTTGCGGCGAGGATGAAGGACTTTGAAGAAGGAATTTTTCAAGTATTAAATGAGAAGAAGAATGAATTTCTTGCGCAGGGACATAAGGTATATAACCTATCGGTGGGAACTCCCGATTTTAAACCGGCAAAGCACATTAGGGATGCAGTGGCGCAGGCCGCAGCGGGTCCGGACAATTATAAATACTCTCTTGTGGATCTACCGCGATTGACTGATGCAGTCATGGGACGTTTTGAGAGGCGCTATGGCGTAGAGCTTAAGGAAGAGGAAATTATGTCCGTTTACGGTTCACAGGAGGGAATCACTCATATTGGCCTGACTTTATGCGATGCGGGAGATGTGGTGTTAGTTCCCAATCCGGGCTATCCCATATTCTCAATCGGACCTGCTCTTTCCGGTGCTAAGCTGGTTCCTTATGATTTATATGAAGAGAACGGTTACCTTCCTGATTTAGAGGGAATGGACAAGGAACTTCTTAGAAAAACGAAATTTATGATCGTTTCCTATCCGCTGAATCCGATTTGCAAGACAGCTCCTGAAAGCTTTTATGAACGCCTCATCCCCTGGGCGAAGGAGAATAATATCGTCATTATTCATGACAACGCTTATTCCGATATCATATATGACGGAAGGGAGGGGATTTCGATTCTGTCAATACCCGGAGCAAAGGAGGTCTGTGCAGAGTTCTATTCGCTGTCCAAGTCCTATAACTATACTGGTGCCAGAATGGGTTTTTTGGTAGGGAATAAGGAAATAGTGGCTCATTTTAAAAGACTTCGCTCACAGATTGATTACGGAACCTTTCTTCCGGTGCAGTACGGTGCTATTGCAGCATTGAACGGACCAGACGATATGATAAAAGAGCAGTGCAGGGAATATCAGAGGCGCAGGGATGCGCTCTGCGGAGGACTTCGTTCCATCGGCTGGAACATCCCCGACAGCGAAGGTACTATGTTCGCCTGGGGAGCCATACCCGAGGGATATGAGGATGATACGGAGTTCGTCATGCAGCTTTTTGAGAAGTCAGGTGTGCTCTGCACTCCGGGAAGCAGTTTCGGCACTCTTGGCGAGGGGCATGTCAGATTTGCCCTTACCATACCGGTGGAAGAAATAGTAGAAGCGGTAAGGTCGGTAGAACGTTCAGGTATGATTGTAAAATAAATAATAATACAATTTTTTTAAAGCGGGTCAAAAAAAGAATGGTTATTTGATACAAAATACCCCTTCTTTTTTTGTTAAATTTTCTCCGGTACAAACATTGACACATATAGTTTAGTATTTTATACTATGTATACCACAAAATATTGGATGGATTTACATATTTGTTACCATATATAGTGAGAATGGATATGTATACGCATTGCGGGCATTCTAACTGGGGTCATGCACGCTATGCGTATTTTACACCAAGAGGGGAAAATGATAGGAGGTCATAAGAATGAGTAAGGATAACTCAGCAGGAAACGCAATCGATTACGGAAAACAATTCAAGCTGGAGAGGAACGTAAAGGTCATTAAAAAGGACGGAAGCTTAGAATCATTTAACGTACAGAAGGTAGTCGATGCGGTAGGAAAGAGCGCGTACCGCGCCTTAACAAAATTTACAGAGGAAG
>JAEWPN010000028.1 GCA_023399455.1 Bacillota bacterium | reverse complement strand
AGTTTCATTTCGCCAGATTATTTAAGCAGTTTTCCAATATGTCCTGTTATGATTATTTAACGCAAAAGAGAATCGCACATGCAGAAAGACTTCTGATTAAGCCGGATATCTCCATTACCGAGGTTGCAATGCAATCGGGCTTTAACAGTCTATCTACCTTTAACCGGATATTTAAAGCGGCGAAGAATTGTACTCCGTCAGAGTATAAGAACTTAAATTATAAGGCTAAAAAACAAAAGCGGGGTTAACTATATTAATCACTTGCAGGTATATGACCGAAGAATGATCTGAGTTTTTTGCAGCCTTCAGAATTAAGGGGATAGTTCCCTATTACCTTTCCGTTTTCAAAATGCAATACATGGGTACAGCACTCCATGACAAGCTCCAAATCATGCGTAATTACAAAAATGGTTTTTCCTTGCATTTTCAGACGTTCTATGTTTAATGCGACCTCTTTCATATGATATATGTCGAGGCCGCTTGTAGGCTCATCAAAAATAATAATCTCCCGTTCGCTGCCAACGGCTCCGGCAATCGCTACCCTTTGCTTCTGCCCTCCGGAAAGCGACATGGGGTGTAATTCCTTTAAAGGAAGCAGATCCAGGCTTTCAAGAATATACCCGGCCGATGCTTCCTGCTCATTTTCCATACTGAGCAGCACTTCATCCAGCACGCTTTCAGTAAAAAGTTGATGATTTACATCCTGCATTACCATATAAGATTTTTTCAGCAACTGCTTTGCCCGCAGCGCTTGATTTTCTTCTTCCACCGTTCCGCCGAAATTTTTCTCCAACCCACACAGGCACCGGGCAAAGGTGGATTTCCCTGCTCCGTTTTTTCCTACTATAGCAATAATAGCATTTCGAGGGATCGAAAAATTCTTCATGTTAAGTGCCGCCCTTGTGGATGCGGCATGCTTGTAAGAATAGGAAAAACCTAAAAGAGTCATAGTCTCATTCGATTCAGGCATTGTAGCATACTTTCTTACTATACCTGAAAGGGAAAGCGGGCGCAGTCCCATCTCCGTGAGTTTCTCCGGAGGGAGAGCCCTGAATGCGCGGGCGGTATATTCTCCTGCAATTACTCCATCTTTCATATATATCACACGGTCAATCAATTCCCTCAGATAATACAGCCGGTGTTCGGCAATGATAATCGTTTTTCCTTTTCTTTTCCATATTTCAATGATCCTGCGCAGTTCCTCCACCGCATCCGTGTCCATATTGGAAGATGGCTCGTCCAGCACAAATATGGGAGGATCGCATGCAGCAACGGACGCACAGGCGATTTTCTGTTTCTCCCCACCGGAGAGCTTAAAGATACTCCGATTCATTAAACTTTCAATTTTAAACTCTTTCACTGTTTGATCGATCCGCCGGAAAATCTCAGGAACGGGAAGAGCCATGTTTTCACAGCCAAAGGCAATTTCGCTGGTAGTGCTGACACTAAAAAATTGAGAACGAGGATTTTGAAAGACCGAACCCACCAGCCGGGATGTCTCATGCAATGGCAGTTCATGGATTTTTTGTTCGCCGATCAGAACCTCTCCGCTCATCTGTCCTTCATAGTAATGGGGTATCAGTCCATTTATCAGCCGGGTCACCGTTGTTTTTCCACAGCCGGACTCACCACACAACAATACCACTTCGCCTTTTCCGACCGACAGATTGATGTTTCTTATTCCGCGCTCCCATTCACTTCCTGCATAGGAAAAGGATACATTTCTCAAATTGATCACGTACATCCCTCCTTCTACAAAATAAAAAACAGGATTGCAGCCGTCGTCGCCCAGAGGCCAAACACAGCATCCAGTATGCCAAATCCGATTTTATATATGTTGGTGCGCTCTCCTGTGATGCGCAGTCCTCTTGTGACTGCCGCCGCCGACAGTTCGTTGCCGATCCCGACAATCGACATCATCAGGGGAACAAGCCTGTATTCCAGCACCGCCAAAGGACTCCCGCGAAAACCGATACCGCGCATGCGCATGGCGTCATTGATCGCACGGGATTCTTCAGCAATAGTTGGAAAGAAGCGAAATAAAACTGCAAACGGGATAATAATTTTTCTGGAAACATGCATCCGTTCCATTGCCGCAATAAATGCGCTGACTTCCATTGTCCTGACCAAATAGTAGGCCATGATGACAATTGGAACGAACCTGCTTAGCATCTGTGTAGTAAAGCGCATCAGAAGGCCCCACGCTCCGGCAGCATATGCGGTAAGATAGATTTCGGCCAGTTGACCTGCCACATATAAGACAGCGTAGATAAAGCCCTGCCTCCACATCCCGGTGCTGCACAGCAGAGCAAGGGGTACTGCCGCCAGTGCCCCTTTTGCGATCAGTTGGCAGCCGCTGGGATTGGTAGAGAATATGACGATATTTATGAGTAGTAAAAGATATATCTTAGTCCGCGGGTCAAGCTGTATATCTTTTGCCGCTTTCATTAACTCAGGCTGCGGCATCATACGATTCCTGCCCTTATAAAATGTTTTTTTAGTACAGTTTTACCTAAATATGCTCCAATGACGGCTGCGACTGCCGTCAGAACGATAAGCAGCACCAGCATCCAGCCGGTGATCAGAGACTCCAGCGATCCGGCAAAAGCGACGCCCTGCATATCACGCACCATTTCAAAATAACTGTCTTTCATAATCCACATAGGAAGCATCGAGCCGATTATCCATTCGCTGAACACACAAAAGCACACAACCATATGCTTCCAGCTCTTATACTCTCCGGCCTTGCATATCAGGTCTGCAAGCAGGCCGCAGAGAAGGCCTGTGGCAATTGAATACCAACCCTGCCCAAAAGCAAAATTCAAAATTCCCAAAAGTACGCCCATAATGGTAATCATGCCAAAGGTCTTGGTCCTTGTCAAAAAGAGAACAAAGGGAATCCCGCAAAGAAGAGCAACCATAAGCGGAAACAGTACTGAAAAGATGGGAATATACCCCAAAAAGCCAGCAACAATCAATAAGATATAATAAATTGCGGTGAAGATTCCTACGTTGATCAAATCCTTTACATCCAGTTTTTTCTTTGTCATTCCGATATCCTCCATAAAATGATAAATTAGCGTTACTTGCCGGCAATTTTCCAGCCCACGGCTTTTTCACGAACATGAATAAAGTCCGCATAGAGTCCTTTTTGCGAGGACAGCTCATCATGTGTGCCTGTCTGCACGATTTTCCCCGCATCCAGCACGATGATCTGATCGGCATTTCGTACCGTTTTGAGACGGTGCGCAATCATAATAACCGTCTTGTCTCTTGTCAGTGACCTGATTGCCTTTTGCAGATCATTTTCGTTTTCCGGGTCTACGTTTGCAGTCGCCTCATCCAATATGATAATAGGTGCATCCTTCAAAAGCGCGCGGGCGATGGAGATGCGCTGCTTTTCTCCGCCGGAGAGCGTGGCGCCGCCCTCGCCGATGACCGTGTCATAGCCGTCCGGCAGCCGGCTTATAAAATCGTGACAGCAAGCCTTTCGGGCAGCTTCTCTGATTTCTTCCATGGTCGCTTCCGGCTTTCCGAGCCGGATATTATTGGCGATTGTATCATTGAACAAATATACCTGCTGAAAAACCATGCTGATATTTCGCAGGAGACTGTCCAGCTTGTATTCCCGAATATCTATACCGCCCAAAATAATGCTGCCTTCGCTCACATCCCAAAAACGGGCGATCAAGCTGCACAGTGTGGTCTTTCCGCTGCCCGACGGCCCGACGATCGCTGTGGTCGTTTTCGCAGGTATCGCAAGGTTAACATGGTCGATAATAGTTTTTTCACCATAAGAGAAAGATACATCATTGAAAACAATGTCCATATTAGCAGGTTTTTGTTGCATCCCCTCAAGATCCATAACAGGGGTTTTCTGTATTTCATTCACCCGGTCAATGGAAGCGTCAATCAGACGCAGGAAGGCCGACATACTGCCACCGCTCTCCAGCTCGCTAAATACAATAAAACCGGAAAGAAGCATGAGCAGACAGATGGAAAGATCCATAGCTCCGTAAAGATACAGTACTACCGACAGAGTAATCATAATTGTGCTGATAACGCGCAGGACAAGCTGCTGCATGGCCATAAAAGGGATGGTACTTTTTTCAAGACCAATGTTTCTTCGTTCGCTGTCGGCAATTGCCCGGTGGATTTTTTGCCCGGCTGCCGCCTCCATTCCGAAGGATTTTACAACACTCATTCCCTGTATGTATTCCAGCACCGCATCCACCAGCTCGGCTTGGGCCTCCTGCCTGATCTGTGATGCTTTGCGTGCGCGCTTGTGAAGCAAAATATTAATAAGCAGAAACAATACCAACCCTGCCATAGCGATCAGCCCAATCTTCCACTCGAAGATAATCAGCGCAAGGGTTATGACAAAACCGTGGATAAGGCCGTTAAGATAGCTGACGATGATACGCGGCGCGGTATTTTCAATGTCCTCCATAGTAGAAGTCGCAGCAGCAGTGATGTTGCCCAGACTATGGCTGTTAAAATGCCCCATAGGCATCAGCTTCAGCCGGTCACCAATCTGTATACGCTTATCTCCGCTCATAATATAACATCCGAAGGACTGGCTGTTTTGAGCCATATGCCGCATAACAATGGTGCCTATGATACTTACCAGCATGATTCCCAGTGCGGACAGTGCCGTTGTATGGGTCACGGAGTCCGTGGCAATCCCGCGCAGCACGATAGCGATGGCAAGAAGCTGAGTGGATGCAAAAACGGACTTGAACAAGGTAAAGATAATACTTTTCACCCATTTTGGCTTCTGGCTGTCCGCAAACCGGAAGAACTTTTTGAATATATCAAGCAAGGATATCCCTCCCCTCAATATCTGCTGCGTAAGCATCCCGCACTTCCATGTGTGCGGCAAACATACGGCGGTACAGTTTACAATCCTCCAAAAGCACCTCATGCATTCCTTCTGCCAGAACCCTGCCATTTTCAATGACCACGATTTTATCCGAATCGGTAATGGTGGACAAGCGGTGCGCAATAACGATCAGCGTTTTACCGTGGATGAGCTTGGATACCGCCGCTTGAATCACCGCCTCGTTTTCCGGATCGGTATAGGCTGTTGCTTCGTCGAAGATAATAATGTCTGCATCCTTAAGCATGGCCCGGGCAATAGCAATACGCTGCCTTTCTCCACCGGAAAGGTGCCCTCCGGCTCCACCGGCGGCGGTCTCGTAACCGTGTTCCAGCTTCATAATAAAGTCATGACAGCCGGAAGCCTTCGCAGCCGCTTCGACCTCTTCGTCCGTGGCGCTTGGTTTTCCCATTCGGATATTGTTGCGGATGGTGTCGTTAAACAGATAGTTGTCCTGCGATACATAGGCAATCTCGTCCATAATCTGTTTAAGCGGTATATCACGGACATCTGCACCGCCCAGCATAATGCGCCCTGCGCTAACATCCCAGAAGGAGGCTATGAGCTTTGCAATGGTGGACTTTCCTCCTCCGGAGGGTCCGACGAAGGCTGTAATCGAACCCTCCTTGATTTCCAAATTTACATCGGAGAGTACCTCCTCCTGCCCATAAGAAAAGCAAACATGTTCAAGCACAATATCCCGGTTTACCAGCTTTTTGTTTTCCTTAGGACGGTTTATTTCCGGCAAATCCAGCACTTGTCCCACTTCTCTCACAACAGCACCGATTTTCGCGATATCATCCGTATACATCATGGCGGATAAAATTGGAGCAGAAATGCCAAGGGACAGGATGGCAATCGTAATAAACTCTCCGCCCCCCAACGAACCATCCATGTAAAAAAGACATCCGACGGGCAATACGCCCACCAGCACAGCCGGCCAGACCCCCTGCGAAATGTCTGAATACACCTGTGTAGAGCGAATCCAGTCCAAAACTACGTTTACATTTGCCTTTACCGAATCGGTGAACTTCGCATAAGACTTTGCGGATTGATTGAAGGCTTTGATAACCTCAATACCGTTTATGTATTCCACCATGGTTGCGCTCATATGCTTACCTGCCTTCATAACACCGGCGTATTTTTCAGGATAATCCCGCATCATCATCATGTAGAAAATAAACCCCAGCGGAAGTGTGATAAGCGAAATAAGCGCCATACGCCAGTCCAGAATGAACATGTATATGATAATACCAAACGGAATCAGAAGGTTGGAGGTCATTTCCGGCAGCACATGCGCCAGCGGTGTCTCCAGACTGTCCGCCTTTTCCACAATGGTGTTCTTGAACCCGCCGGATGGCGTTTCAAGTACATATCCCATGGAGATGCGGGCCAGCTTCCGGGTCAGTTTGGTGCGTACCTCCGCGATAACTGAAAATGTGGCCTCATGGGACAGCGCTGTGGACCAGTTCATGCAAATAGTTTTGAGGATAAGCCCGCCCCCCGAAATACCGCACCACATCAAATAAAACCTCACATCGCTCTTTGTACCGGCCAGCAGGCAAATAATAATCCGGGATACGCCCACATAGGGAATCATTCCACCAATAACACCTACAACTGCAAGAAGCACCGAGGCAGTATATTTCCCCCTATGGTACGATGCAAAACCCATCAGCCTTCTGAACGGACTTTGCTCTTTTTCTCTTTCCAAATACGTCCACCTCCCTCAATTTTTTTGCGAACAATTTTAGTTAGTGTTAACTAACCCATAAAATGAAAAATTCGGGGACGAATCCCCGGCATTTCATTTTATTAGTTCCATTATTAAACCATGCCCTCCATACCGAAGGCCTTTATCCAACCAGGATATAAAAATTCCATCAGCGTTCTGGCCTGTGCAATAGCCTTTTCCCGCGGATAGTCGTGAATGACTACTTCAAAGACAGAAGCAACATAGCCGCTTACGAGCATGTGAAGCTCATCCTGCGAAATATCCTTTACCGTAAAACCTCTGCTTCGCAACTCGTCCATCAGTCTGGTCATTTCCTTGACTTCCATTTCGGAGATATCATGCATAAAGTTCTGGTACTTTGTACCATCCGAACAAGTTAGCAGGAGTTTGAATTCCTCAAAATGGTCATAAATAAAGTCTATATATTGCAAGCCCTCCTCTTCGGAGACTTCCCAGAACTTTTTGATTTCTTCCGTATCCAGAAGCTCATAGCTGCGCTGCATGGATTCTTCATAGTTGCGAAGATATGTATTAACGAGAGGAGCCACCAGTGCATCGAACATAGCTTCCTTGCTTTCAAAATGACGGTATAATCCTGCCGCGGACATATTCGCATCAGCGGCAATCTTGCGCAGAGAAGCCCGTTCGAAACCCTTATCTAAAAATTCCCTTTTCGCGCACGGAATTATTTTTTCCAGTGTTCCGCTCTTATCCTTTGGCATTTCATCACTCCCACTTAGCGAACATAGTTAGCTAACGCCGTTTATGATAGCATATGGATTTATGTTTGTCAATAGAGTTTACTTATCTTTATTTACTTATTTCCTTATTCAAACCGAAACCACTGAAAATCAAAATTGCTGCCGGGCATAAACATAAATGTTACTTTTTGCTTTCCCGTTATCTTATTCAGGCAAAAGGTCTGCACCTCATATTCTTTAGCCCGTTGGAATTCTACAATCTGCTTACTTTCCTCCGATCCGTCAAAAAACCGCACATGAATAGTGTTATTTCCGGCAGAGGAACGTCCGCAAATCGTCAGGACTGAGATTCCTTCTTCTTTAAAGTCCATTTCTTCGAATTCCAGAGAAACATTGTTACCTATTTTTTCTACTGTGTCCGCCGTTTTTACAAAGCTGTCGCCATAAATAGCATCCGCTTCCAAAGCTTTTATCTGTGCTCTCGCCTTGTCCGTTCCAGTGAAAGAAAAGCCTTTGATATGAATCTTCTGCCGGACGAGGAAGCTCAGGGTACTGACTCCTTTTATTCTCCTTTTCAGCTTCCAGGTTTCGGGCTGATATACATTCCATATGGAAGGCTTTTGATAGACCTCTTCCGCCAAAAGCTCACTCCCCTCCTCTCCCGGAACGCCCTCCCAGATTTGGATAGGATATTCCTCCGAACTCAGGGCAAAAATAGGAACCGTAATTTCATCGGAACCAAAATCTCCGAAGTCAATATCTTCATAGGAAATAACGGTTTCTCCATCCCTTGCTGTGGCTATTCCTCTTTCATTACCATTTCCCGCTTCTCCCTTAACAGAGGTATAAAGGCTGCCGGATATAAACTCGTAAGGATTCAGGAAGGCTTCTCCCATCCCCTTAATATTAAACTCCAATTGGGAAATAAGTCTCACCTTTTCCGTTCCGCTCTTCGACATACACCGCAGGCGGAAGGAACCGTCACCTCTCGCCGCTATATGCACCCGGTTCCCTTCCTGCTTAAGCACTGCAAGATTAGTAGTCACTCCTGAATCGTTTACCGCACGGAAGAAAAGTTCTTTATCTGTGGCATCAGCAGGACAGATGGCAGCCTCCACCCACATTTCTTTTTTATCAGGGGAAAATACATTCCCCTCAGGAGCAGTCAGAACTATTTTTCTAACCGGTATCTCTTCTTCGCTTCCAAGAACAATAGGATGCTCTTCATTCTCTTCTAAAAAAACGTGAGCTGACGAATACGAAGTCACCCGAGCTGACGAAGCTGATGTTGTTATTTCCTCTGTTGCTTCACAGATTAGTTCCGCCGGGAGCAAACCTTTACCGGAGACCTGCACCTTAATAGCGCCTGACTCCATTTTCGCTCCGACTACCGCCAGAAGCTTACCCTGGAACAGCCTCCTGGATATTCCCTTATAGCTGTCATAATCGGTACTGTCTCCGTTATCCAGCCCGATCAGCCGTCCGGCGCCTTCTAAGCTTACCTTTACTCTGTCCGCCGCATTTTCTACGGGATTGCCCTTCTTATCCAGCGTACCGATTTCTATGAATAACAAATCTGTGCTGTTTGCCTGAATCCTTGTATTTTCAGCCTTCAGTGTCAGACTATGGGAATTACCGAAGGATTTTCTGACCTTTACCGCAATAGATTGCCCGTTTTCGTCATAGGCTACCGCCCTAAGTTCTCCTTCTTCATAGAGTACATGATAATCCGCAATGATATGATTTCCGCTTCCCGGATCATGGGTAAGGTTTTGCCTTCCGAGACTTTTTTCATTCAGGAACAACTCAACCTCAGGCCCGTTGGAGCATACTCTTACGTCTATCTGCTGACCGACGTTAAAATCCCAATAAGGAAATATGTGTACCATAGGCGCTTTTTTATGGTCCGTCCACGCAGACTGCCATACGTAATAAGCATCCTTGGGGAAACCCGCCGTATCCACCTGACCGAAGTAGGAGTTCTTCGAATGATAAGGGGTAGGTTCTCCAATATAATCGAAGCCCGTCCATAGAAACTGTCCCATGGAAAAATCCATATCTCTGTCCAGACATACGCAGTCTTCCATAGATTTGGCGCCCCAGCTGGTAGCACTGTTTCCAAGCGCCGAACACTGCTCGTCATCCTCCGCGAGAATGTCTGCCTTTAAGGGAAAATGATACACTCCTCTGCTTTGCACGATAGAAGAGGTCTCACTGCCATAAATCACCCAGTCAGGATGTTCTTCATGATGCTTCCGATAATATTTTTCAGAATAATTGTATCCGGCCAGCTTTACAATATCCGCACACTTTCTGGCATTTTCCCACGGCATGTAGTTGGAACCGATGGTGATACCGGCGTTGTGACCAGGGTCGTGGGTATTTACCATTTTCTGTAATTTTCTCGTTATTTCCTGTCCGCGTTCATCAGCATGTGTATCATAAATTTCATTTCCGATGCTCCACATAATGACACTTGGATGGTTTCTGTCCCGCTTTACCCAGCTTTGTACGTCTCTCTCGGCCCATTCCGTGAAAAATCTGGCGTAATCATAAGTGGTCTTGGAACGTTCCCACATATCGAAGGCTTCGGAAATCACCAGTATACCCATTTCATCCGCAAGGTCCATGAAGCCGGGTGCCATCATATTATGAGTGCCCCGCACCGCATTGACTCCCATTTCCTTTAATATTCTGAACTTTCTTTCCATGGCACTCTTATTAAAAGCGGCTCCCAGACAGCCTAAGTCATGATGCTCACAGACTCCATTCAGCTTGACTTTTCTACCGTTTAAGAAAAATCCTTTGTCAGGATGGAATTCCGGATAACGGAAACCGAAGCGGATATCCGCCTCCTCCGCAATGATTCCGTCTACCGACAGACTGGTATGAAGCACATAGAGGCAGGGAGACTCTATAGCCCACAGCCTGGGACGTTTTACCAAAAACTCCTGCAAGGCATCACCGCCTTCTATGGTATGGAGTGAATTGATAGGAATTTCTGTGCCTTCAAAAAAAAGCTTATGCACAATGTCTACTTTCCTGTCTTGTATTATGCCGCCCACGGCGGTATCCACGGACAGCTTAAAGTCCTCTTCCTCCCTATGGGGGCCGGTCCCCACTCTTTTGACATTGATGTAAATCCCATCCTCCTCCAGATAAGTTTCTCCCGTCACCTTGAACCACACATCCCGATAGATGCCCGCTCCCGAATACCATCTGCTGTTAGGGCTTAGAAATCTTGCCTGCACAGCAATCTGATTTTCTCCGGATCGAATATGATCCGTGATATCCAGTGTAAAAGCGGAATAGCCGTACTTCCACTCCCCTGCTTTTTCTCCGTTTACATAGACAGTACTGTCCATATAAACGCCGTCAAAGATAAGGAATGCTCTTTTTCCCTCCTTTTCCCACACGAGAGTCTTTACATACCATCCTGAACTGTCCTCATATAAGCGGCCTGAATCATAAATCAGCCAGTCATGGGGAAGGGAAACGGGCCGAAACTCCTTAAGCTTTCCCATAGCTTTTCTATAATCTGCATCTGCTTCCAGCTTTAAAAACTGCCATCCGTCATTAAATAACTTCCTCATATCCCGAAACCTCCGCCGCCTTCCATATCGTCTATATATCGCTTATATTTTCACTGTAAAGGGGCTCATCGGCAATGCTGATGAATTATAAATTAATGCACCCTTGTTAGTGTTGGCAAAACAGTATCTCACTGCTGCCGGTTTCTCCACTTCTTCCGGATAAGTCAATATGATGCAGTTTTCGTTTATTTGTGCCCTGGCGCGGACAAATATACCATCGCCTCCTGCTACCTCAAAGTCTTCAATCGAATCCCCTTTATCATAGGAAGCAGCGTGCATTCCATCCGCATGAGAACACACTAAATGTATTGTATTGCCCTTTACCGTTATTTTGTCTACGCTGGGGCCGCCGCATTCCTCCTTGCTCCCGTACAGCTTCGCTCCTGCAAGGAGGGCAAGGCGTCTTCCCACCTCCTTCTTATTCAGAGGATGCAGGTCATTGTCTTCCCCTAAGTCGATGGACGTTACCATTCCGGTACCGGGCAAGCTTTGTGCCAGTCGCTGTTGCTCACGAAGTTCAGGCCATCCGCTGTCTTTCTCCGTCAAGTCGATGGAAAAGTTAGGAAGCTGTACATAGAAAAAAGGAAGGTTTTGATTTTCCCACTTTTTCCGGCAGCCCTCAATCAGCCGATTCATCAGGTCGCGATAGTTATCCGGTTCATGGGTATTGGATTCCCCCTGATACCAGATGAAGCCGCCGATGGTATAGGAATGGCAAGGAGCCATCATGCCGTGATATAGCCCGGTAGGCTTCCAATTTACGAAGTCGGTTTCCTCTATTTTCCCGCAGGATGCTCCGATTCTGTATTTCCAGCTTCCCGTAAGGTCGATTTCACTTCCGTCGTCTCCCCATATGGCATATTTCTTGCCGGGAGTAAAACGGCCTTCTCCATTTTCGCATTTCAGCCGGATTGTAATTGTATTTTTTCCTTCTTTCAAAATCCCTTCGGGGATCTGATATTTTCTGGGGGGATACTGGTAATCGGTATGGCCCGCCCATATTCCGTTAATATAAACGGTATCGCTGTCCACCATAGTTCCCAACCAAAGTACGGCTGCTTTTCCCGCCGGTTTCGATGGTACCATAAAAGTACGTTTAAACCAAACGCTGCCGATAAAACCTTTTAACGCCGTATTCTTGAAAAAGAAAGGGATTTCAATAGGCTTCCAGGAGTTTCCTATATCTTCTTTTCCTTCAAATTCAGCAATATCTTTTTCCCAATGCTCTTTTAAGCCCTCATCTGCAGCATCTAAGGCACTATGCCACCGTTCCATTTGCTCCTGATTTTTGGTTAACTGATGCTGTATGAAGGCATCCTCACCGTAGCGGTCTGCCGTGTCCAGATATTCTTTATAGCCGGACAGCATGTCTCTTCCCATCCACGATTCTATTCTCGATCCGCCCAGACTTGCATTGATAAGACCTATCGGTATCCCGGTGAGACGGTACATTTCCTCGGCAAAGAAGTATGCGGTCGCTGAGAATTGCAGGATGGTATCCGGGCCTGCCTGCTTCCATTCTCCTGAAAGCAACTCTCTCAGCGGGCCATGGAAATCCGCATGCTCGGTTATTTTGAAAGTTCTTATCTTTGAGTTTTCACAATTTTTAATTTCTTCAGGGTAGATATCTTTTACACGTTCCATAGGGAGTTCCATGTTGGATTGTCCTGAGCACATCCATACGTCTCCTACAAGAATGTCGGAGATTACGGCCACGTTTCCATCGCTATCGTTTATGTACATGGAGAACGGTCCGCCGGGTTCCAGGTTATAAAGCCTCGTTTCCCATATCCCGTTATCATCTGCCGTAACTGTGTTTTCGATTCCCAAAAAGGAAATCATGACTTTCCTTCCCGGCAGGTCATAACCCCATAGGTGTACCTCGGTTTTTTGCTGGAGTATCATACCGTCACCGAAAAGTTTCGGGAGTTTAAAATCATTCATTTTATATAGTGCCCTTTCCGTGATGTGTCACTTGATCAACCTGTTTTCTTATCTCCAGTATAAGGGCTTTTGATTTTTTTCTCTTTTCATTTCGAGTGAAACGATATGCAATTATTGCTCTTTATTTTTCACTTTTTCACCCATACATTCACATAAGAGCCTGACATATCTTGAATCAAATTGGGAGTGTTCTTCCAATAATGTTTGAATGCCGTTTCTTATATCTTTTGTTTCTTGATGAAAGCCATATGATGTAATATTATCGACAGCATCCGCAATCATAACTATTTTTGCAAATTCAGAAATTTCTTTTTCTTTTATTTGATTGGGATATCCACTCCCGTCCATACGTTCGTGATGCTGTAATACGATATCTGCACACTCTTCCGATAAGTCTATTTTAGTTATCATATCATAACCCAATTCACAATGCTGTTTTACAATGGATTTTTCCTGGTCGTTTAATTTGTCGAAATCCTGTAATAATCGCTTTGGAATCAGTAATTTTCCTATATCATGTAATAATGCACCAAGACAGATTTGATTTTGTTCTCTTTCATTATTTGTTAACTTAATTAACATCATTGTTGAAATTAACGCAACATCAATAGAATGGGTATACAACCATTCATCATAATTGCTTAATGTACATATAAGAAACCACCAGGGCTCAGATTTTGAATAAAAAATTTTACTATTTAGTATGACAGTCGCCTTTTCTATCAGTGCGCTGTCAATATAGGGATATGTTTTTGTGATTTTTTCCGAACATTCTGTTATTGAGATACGTTTATTCAAGTCAGAGATCTCTTCGTTTTCTGAACCTAAACTTAAACTTTGTAATTTCTGTTCTATATTTCTTGTTATTTTCTGGCCTTTGGCAACCAATAGTACCCCTTTTGAGTTGTAAATATTCTCTTTTGCAATAATATCTTTCATATTGAATCACTCCTTTCCAAATTATCCAACCACAAGCTCCCAAT
>JAEWPN010000212.1 GCA_023399455.1 Bacillota bacterium | reverse complement strand
GGCACGGGTAAGATTCGGCTCCGTACCGTAATATTTTTTTAAGTTCGTTGTTTGTAAAACACCCACATTTAAACACCTGCCTTTTAAGTTATATGAGTACATTCTAAAATCCAATTGTTACAGAAATCTCCTAAAAATAAAATCCTATTGATAAACTTCATTTACAGGAGGCTCTGTACTACTACAAGGTCAAGAATTCCGTTTTAGCGGAAGACCTTACCCTGGAAACCTTTCTCCGCTATTTTATACAAAACTCTTACATTGAACGCGGAAAAATGCTTCAAAAGCAGAGAACAGCGGCTTTGATGTTATTCAAAACCGCTGCTTTGCTAGATGTATTCCTATTTGGCGCACAATTATCCTGCCGCCATGACAACGTTTTTTTTATTGTTGTTGGTGGCTGTGTTGTATTTATATTACAGTGTTAGCCATTCTCCGGGATTATCCATTGAATGCTGTAACTCCTCAAAGAAAACTTTTAGGCTGTATCCGTCGGTTGTTGCATGGTGCACTGTAATTGACAGCGGCATTAAAATCTTCCCATTGTTTTCATAAAAAGCTCCTGCTTCTAAGGAAGGGACATAGTAATCTTTAATTCCATGATTATGGAGAGAAAAGCTATTAAATGTGAACCACGGAATACAAGAGATGATATAGGCACTTGCAGGAGGAATACCTTTGGCAGATAAGATTCCATGATTATCCCCATATCGCTTAGTATCCTCAATATAATTACGATAGAATGTCATAAAATCATTGCAATATTCTGTCCACAATAAAGATGTTGTTTTATCATCATCATGGAATTGGGGGTATGCAGGAGTAAGAAAATCCCAATATCCAAGTAGATCATCTTGCTTTGATATACGCAATTCCGGCTGTTTTTCAATGGCTTTTGTAACAAGATATAAGTAAGCAGGGAAAAATTTCATTTCTTTATCTTTTATCGGTTTTCCATATATTCATTTTGTTCGGATTCAACGAAAGCAAACTCATGGATTACAAAATAAAAGCGATTTGCGCCGCTCTGTATGTCGGCCCGTATCATATTTAAAAAGCTATCGAATAGCCGTTAGGTTACAAGCGTCACAAATATCTTTCATAGTAACGCTGGCATATCTTTCTCCTTTCTCGCTATATGAATAGCGACACGTATGTCTCTTTGTCAATTCGGTTTTGCACAAAGCTTAAGAACGGTTTCTTCTAACAAGTGAAGAGACCGTTCTTTAAATACATTTCCTTGGTTGGGTGTCTATCACGTTATTTTCATACTAAGAGCTTGCTTCCTTACGGACACTGCCCGCAATACGCTTGTTTTAGACATTTTACTTGGCAGTTGCCCATTAACAGTTTAAAGTTTCGTACTGTCTTATGACGGACTACCTTTAGAGCTACCTTTGGTTGGGGAGAAACACCGAGAAGATGGAGCCTTTACTTATTTCGGATTTTACCTTTACGTAACCGCCCTGTTTGGTTATAATCTCACGGACCAAATAAAGCCCAATACCGATGCCTTCCACCTCACGGACGGTATTCTCGCGATAAAAACGCTTGAATATGGCCGCTTGCTCACTCTCAGGAATGCCTTTCCCTGTATCTATTACATCAAGCTTTACATACATTTCCCATTCCTGTACGACTATACGAATGTTCCCGTTCATAGGTGTATATTTTACGGCATTGTCTAACAGATTAAAGAGAGCTTCTGCCGTCCAACGGGAGTCATGGGCGATACAAAGCTCTTCCGGACAATCTACGGCAAGCTCGGTTCCCTTCTTCTCCAGTGCCGTCAGCACACCATTTACAGCCGCCACAATCGTTTCATAAATTGGAGAAGACTTTTTCTCCAACACAATTAAGCCGGTTTCCAGTCGGGAGGTTTTTACTAACGCCTGAATCATAAAATCCAGTTTATCCAATTGACTCCCTGCTGCTATCAGGAACTCCTTTTGCCTTTCCTCCGGCATGGAATGTCCCAGCAAGGTTTCGTTAATCATTTTTAGATTTGCTATGGGTGTTTTGGTTTGGTGGGAAATATCCGAAACAAGGGTTTGAAGCTCTAATTTTTCCATCTCAAGCTTTTTTCGATTTTCCTGCATAGTATGATAAAGCCGCTCCAAACGATGACTGATACGAGCCAGCAGACTTTCCTCTTCCAAGTTGATCTCCGGCTTTTCATTGCCATTCATCATTCCATCTAATGTACGGCACAAATCAGAGGTGAATTCCGATAGCTTCCGCTGCAATAGGCGTAAAAAGACAGCGCCCCACAGTAACAGAGCGGTGGTTAGTGCAAATCCGCCATAAATAATAATAGAATTGCTGGTCATGGCATACATTGCGATAATCAGCGTCAGTGCTGTTATAACAGCGCCGATCAAAACTATAAGAACAATCTTGCGAACAGAAAAACCGCTTGTTTTCATGGATGGTCACCGCCAATCCATTGATATCCCATGCCATAAGTGGTCTTTATATATTTACGATGATCGGATTCGATTTTCTTGCGGATACGACTGATTGTCGTAGTTAATGTATGCTCGTCTACAAAATCACCGTCGATGTCCCATAGCTTCTCCAATAATTGACGCTTCGTCAGTATAATTCGGGGATTTTTAACGAATAGAAACAGGGTACGATATTCCTTAGGAGTAAAGTCTATCGGATTACCGTTCATGGCAGCCGATTGTTCTGAAAAGTCTATTCTTAAATAACCATCATCATACAACTCACGCCCTGGCAGCCTTGCATCCAGGTTTTCAAAAACAGCGGCTATTTTCCTTGTAAGCACCGCAATCGAAAAGGGCTTTGTAATATAATCTGCACCACCGGCCTCATACCCCCCTATCATATCGCTTTCCTGATCATTTGCAGTTAAAAATATAGGATATGAATCTATGCCACGCTCTTTTATTTCGCGGCATAAATCAAGCCCACTGCCATCCGGAAGGTTTATGTCAAGCAATATTAAATCCAAATGATTCTCTCTCAGATGATAACGGGCAGAAGCACAATTATTTGCTGAAATAACCTCATAGCCATATGAAACCAGATTATAAGCTAATGTCTTATTCAAAAGAGTATCGTCCTCGACTATTAATATTTTTTTCATACCACTCACCTCCATTATGGGAATTGACATTTTCATATGCTTGCCAATAGTTTCGGTTTTTATATAGGGAACGGATACCTCATGATAAGGTATCCGCTCTTGTTAACGATTAAGTGCTATTTCTCTCATAAGGTTACTTGCGAATCGTCACAGACTAAACTAACTTACATCTCACATGCTCCATACGCAAAAGGCGCATTGCTTGAATAAATCTCATGAAAGAATGAAGTTGTATATCCAAATTTTTGTTTGTTTTCTGTTGTTTTTTTATATTTTGTCACCTTACGCTTAATCCACTCAACTTTTCTATATCTTTCAATAATGGACTAATGTCCCTATATATCTCCTTGATACAATCAATGATTTTATCATTCCATATATTTATCGTTGCTCCACCAAGAATTTCTCATCAACATAAACTAAAACTTTGATTTTTCATAATTATATGGAATACTTGTCCCAACGACAACATCATCAATCTTTTCAATCATTAACCAATCATCCATGTTTCCCTGATGGTCAAAATCAAGCGCAGGAGTAATTGCTGTAACATTTTGAAACTCTATCAGGCATAAACATTTCTTGTGCCAACGTGTTTTTTGTTTATCCGTTAAATTGAGTTTATCCTGATTATCTGCAAGTACTTTTACAATCTCTTCATCGGTTAGCTTTACGTAATTTTGGACAGATTTCACGATAGCTTTAGTAGATATCTTTGCTGTTCCTTTTTCCATAAAATATAACATTTCACCTTCAAAAACTCTGCTATGTGGTATCTTGCGTCCAGCCGCCCCTCTTACAACCATAGTTTTTATTCCGCTATTAATCTTATCCAATACTCTCTTACCGGCCAAACCAATATTATCACAATATACTAAATGTACCATTTTAAGTTCCTCAATTCTTTTTAACTACAGGAATCCAAACTTCATATATTGCGTTTTCCGGGTCTGGATTCAGATAAACCTCAATATCCGGTGCATTCCCATATTCATATCCTGATGTTGGAAGCCAATCCGTTACAATTTGTCTCTCTAGTTCCTGAATGGATATATTTGTCCCGTTCCCTCCAAAAATTGCCCAAGTCGATTCCGGCACCATGAATTCTTCCAAGTCTGTTTCTGCTGCCTGATTACTCGCCACTGCTATATAATATTTCCAGTCCGATTCCTCATTGCATGAGCTGACACCTAATAGTCCCTTTACCTCTCCGTCCATCATGTTCGCCAACTTTTCTATCATGCCATTTTGAGCAGCCTGTCCCCACATGGCCGGAACCACTTCAAAGTTTTTCTCAATTTCTTTTTCTAATGGCATTGATAATCCAACAATTCTAAATGCCTCTTTCTTCTCAATACGATAATCCATCACACAATCTCCTTTTATTGATATTTTGAAGCTAATGGGAGGATATGCTTTCAAACTATGCAGACCTCCTCTCGCTTCTGAAGGAGCGATACCATGTATTCGCTGAAAAGCCCTGTTAAAGGCTGTAGGTGAATCATAGCCATATTTTAAAGAAACATCTATCACTTTATTACTAGTATCTTGTAGGTCTGCTGCAGCTCTTGACATTTTTCTTCGCCTGATATATTCCGATAACGGCACATCTGCCATATATGCAAACATTCTTTGAAAGTGATAGGATGAACAAAGCGTGATCTTGGATATTTCATCAAAATCAATTTCATCCGTAAGGTGTTCCTCTATATAGTTAATTGCACTGTTTAATCTCTCTATCCACTCCATATCTTAACTCCTTATGTCATTATATTTGTTATAAAGCTGAATATCCTCTCTTTATCATATCGGAATAAGAGAGGTACAGATTGTTCATCAATAATTTACATCTCACATAGCCGGCATCTCAATTCATTAGTCGTGCAGACTCAAATTTGCAATTATTTTTCAAGTGTTTCTTTACAAAAAGCATTCCATAAAAAAACAAAGATAAATACACATCCCCATGCATTTCCAGTGTATTCCTTTACCATCAGCATACCATACACGATGATAAATATGGTCAGCATTTCAATAATACCTTCGGCAGTCACGCCGACTGCACCATGGATAAGGATACACAGCACGGCGCAGGAAACAGCTCCCCAATTGAGCCATTTATTCTTACTTGGATATCGCCGGTTAA
Organism: Bacillota bacterium; assembly: GCA_023399455.1. Taxonomy (GTDB): domain Bacteria; phylum Bacillota; class Clostridia; order Lachnospirales; family Lachnospiraceae; genus Kineothrix; species Kineothrix sedimenti. The sequence goes on along the minus strand of JAEWPN010000212.1, from coordinate 13,078 downwards.
TTTTATCACTGATTACCACATAATTGAAGCCCTCAAAGAAGCCCCAAGCAAGAGCGGTTACCAGCATTCCAACAACATTTACCGGGAACCCGCTTGATAGTACATCCTGTGTTGTCCAAACAGATTGAAACGGCAAATAGCTTGTAATTTGCTTGCCGAACAGCATGAAAACAATGTAAGGAATAAAGCACAGGGAACATAAAAAAATGGATAAAACAGCTCTTTTTTTGTTAAGACCATAAGCAAAGAGGTTTTCCTTTCTAAAAATCGATACAGCGACAATTCCTAAGCCCGCCAAACCAAATTGAAATGCGGCCCCTAAAAATACGCGCAGAAGGACATTGATATCGCTATCCTTTACTACCGCAGCAAATTGATTTTGAAAGGCCATGTAAATTCCAAGTACCGCAAAAGAAATAAGAGCAATAGCCCATAGATCCACGTCTAGCTTCCGTTGCTCCATTGTCAATTCTTTTTTTACCATATTATCCTCCAACCTATCTTTTTTCTGAAATCAACAGTTAGGTACTGATTAATAAAATACTGTACGCCGACTTATGATACACGAAAGTCTCCATATTTGCTTTGCCTAAATATCTCAAACGGGTGCATTTCAAGCAACTCCTTGAACGTAATCTTTGGATTTTTGCTCAGAAACTTCTGAACAATTCTATAGCCTATGGCATACCCGGCACACCAAGGTATTTCATGATCTCCGCCGCCAAACATGAATTTGCAATAATCAACATCATGTTTGAGAACGATTTCAGAATAGTGAGCTTCCCAAAGAGCTTGTTCACAGTTCCTGGATATATCAAACAACCATCTGGGGTTTCAATTGTAATATTCCCATACCCCCGATATTATATAAATTAAATACTATGTCAGCAATCAAAAGAATTGCACCTGCTAACTAACAATCCTATTGTCACCTTACTCTGTCACAAATACTCATAATCAAGATAAAGTGCAAAATGACCCGCTGTATAGCTAAGTGCTTATTTTGTTTATTAAATTGCAATCCACCAACACACTCCAAATTTATCAAATGTAATTTCTGCGCCAAAAGCTTTACAATAAATTTCTGCCGCCTCGAAACTACTTTTCACATAAACCTGGGCATAATTTTTCATATTTCCCTCCCGAACGAAATATATATAAGGTTGACCCTGGCTTCAAACAAGGCTTCAAATGTATTCGCTGTACCACCGTGTTCCACGATTTTTCGGTCTATTAAGTTCCTTCCCATACTTTTAGCAGTTGTTTGATTCTGGTGAGTGCCTTGTTAGGTTTTCAATTGTTTTTTAGAATACCCAACCGAACCAATACTGGGAGACAATCGATAATAATGACCAGGCGCATAGATTAGTGGATCTACAGAAAGCATATCGATCTTCCCATATGATGTATCCACAATCTTATCATCAACCAGTATATTTTTAACTTCTCCAATGTATATGCATCCGTCACCAGTACTTTTTAAATCCTTAAGCACACATTCGTACACCCATGGTGATTCCTCCAAAATGGGGACGTTTAAAACCTCACCGTTTGAATATTTGGCACCTATATCTTCACATTTATTCTTTTCATATCCTGATGTATTACCAAAGTAATCTGCTATGTACATCATTCTGGCAGTAACAAGGTTTGCAGAAAAAACTTTATTTTTTTCAATAAGATCACGTACAAGTTTTTTGCCTCTTGAAGCGAACATCAACATTGGTGGATTAATCGAGCAGAATGTTATAAATGTAATTAAAGTAAAATTTGGAGTGGCATCATCTTTAAAAGTGCCGATCAAGTAGGATGGCTGAGGGAAAAAACCTCTCTGCGGTGTCAATGAATGCTTTTGCATAAATTTGCTCCTTTTATAATTTATATTTTAATAGAATTTCGATTTTATAACAAAGCTGCAACTTATGTATAAATTATCCTTCAAGCATGAGTGCCTTAAAACGGTTTCTTAATAAAATGAAGATTGGGTGTAATCTGTAACATGTGTCTAACATCCTAAACAAGAAGATGTTTCTTGCAGCTCTGTATATTTCTCACGTAATAACGCCGTTGCCCAGTGATAGGAATCAGCCGTCTCGTACCCTCGATAAACCGGTTCCTGAGCAACAATCATGAGCAAATAGAGATCATACCAAAGAATTCTTCGTTTTTCTTCTTCCGTAAATTCTTCAATTCCGTACCCCCTCAAAAAGTCAGCCGATTGGGCGTAGGACCGGAATCCTACTTCCATAAACGGATCGCCCCACAGGCAGCGCTCCCAATCGATTATACCCGTAAGATTTCCGTCCTCAACAAAGATATTGCCGTCCCATATGTCCCAGTGAACCAAATGGGGCGTTTCGATGCTCTGGAATATCCCTTTATCTTGTTCCAGTAATTCCAATAGATCATTCGAGGAGATAGTAAGGTCAATGTTTTCTTTCCCAGCATCCATTATGACAGCTCTTATCATTTTAGTAAATACATCAAACCAGTTTTTACCTTGAAGGGCCTTTTGAGAGGAATAACCAAATCTGACGTTTGTTATCTGGTTAATCTCTTTATTCAGGGAACCTACCAGAAAATGAATATTGCTTATTTGCCCGGAAGTCAAAAACGGCTTTTGAGAGGATAGACTTTTACCATTTAATTTTTTCATAAAAAAATAGGAAGAACTGCAAAGTGTACAGGATGGATCATAAAACTCGACTTCCGGCAATGGGACCTTGGCTTTCTGCGCTGCTAATCGCATGGAGCATACTTCCGCTTCCATGATATTTTGTTCATAGGTCATAACCGTTACTTTAGGGTCAGGTGCTATCTTCAGAATGCTTTTTGTCCCATCTTCAAATGAAACCTCGTAAGCTATATTAAAATATCCTTCTGTCAGCTCATGGAGATTTTCAAGCTTCCTTTCCGGGAATGCATGGTGAGCCAGCTTCGTGAGTGTGGATTCGTTTTGAATATTTTTTGTTAAGTATGCCATTTTACCTCCCTTAGTTGCTATTCATTACATTCTCATTGTGATTACTCGAATGCTTGTAAAGCTTATCCATGTGTTTTATGTGTTCCACAACATTGGTTCGTGATGTCTGAAATAAATCAGCCATTTGCTGCTGAGTCAACCATACAGTTTCATCTTGAACTTTCACCTTAATATTTGTTAGTCTATCATCAGACTGATATATAAGAATTTCACCGTAATTATCCACTATCTCGTTCTCCTCTGGTCTGATTGTGTTTGCTTTTTACTCACATTCTTCATATGCACACCGTTTTCTCCACACATTATCCTTAAAGAATACATTGCAATACTCTAAATTCAACTCTCTGTAATCCCATTCGTTCTCTTTGCCGGAATACAGATCTGCTATTCGGGATAAAGTACCACCATGGTCTATTTTTTCAACTATTTCAGCAAGTTCATATGGTGAGGTATCCTCAATAATTCCTTTTCCTTTGCCGCCCGTAACATATGGATAGTGTGTCCCTGCTCCGCGCTTCATTTCGGTCACAGATAATAATTCTATCTCAAATTCCCATCCTGCACCGTATTCATATTCCATAAGCAGTTTCTCTGCTGCATTAAGTTTTAACGCAGAAAGCTTAGTTTTAGTCGGATCATTTGCAGGCTCGTCGTTGAAGTCATCATCTTCAAATATAATCTCATAACGCTTTCCTTTAAACTTTATATTAAACAAATGACTTGCTGTACTATCAAATGCTGCCAATACTGCATATACAAGTTTAGCGACACTGGAAACAGAAGTGATTTCTATATTCGCCACATAATACACTCCAGTTCACTGAGCCTTACTTTAAATTTATACACATCTGCCATGATACATTTCTCCCCATCTATCTTTTCACATAGTTGATTTCAATGTCCTATACAAGTGCTCCAGTATTAAAATCCCTCTTTTCTAAGCTCATCCATCATCGCCGAACGCCTGTAATAACATGCCCGCCATTCTGAAACCACATTCCCTGCTATTTCTTTTCCATTCGGGTATTTAGTTATTTTTTTCAAATACTTAATCAAGTCTTTATATCTCTTCCTGTCTGACACAACATCGGCCTGCTTTTTTATATATGTTGTATATGCATCTCTCATCTGTTCCGGAAATTTTTTCTTCAACACTGTTTCGTATTGATCCAACAAAAATATTGAACCATCGGCAACTATATCCTTTAATAATCGTTCATACATTTTTTCCGCTTCCAAAAGAGGATATTTAATTTGCCATCCTGTTCTCCCTTTTAAAATCTTTTCCCTGTGAGTTTCCCATTCTACATGCTCACAAACACTTTTCAATCTGTTCACATAATCCAGTTTGTCCTGCCGGCATGAGAAAACCTGGAAAATTAATTCTTCTTCATATTCTTTATCCTGTTTACTTATCTTATATAAATCTATCAGCTTAGCACTGTATTCAGCAACCAGGCCAGGATATTCTTTGTCAAGTAACTTGCTCTCATTCAATATGCGAATTGCCTCATTAATTTCCTTTTTTTCCAAGCATTCTTCAATTTCCAGTTTTCTTACTGCTGAAAACCTCCGATTTATTCTTCTGTACTCCTGAATTTCTTCTGAATAATCCAGTTTCTCATTATCTCCAAGTGCTTTAGTATATTATTTTCATATCCATAATGAACACTCCACCAGTCACCGCAGTCGGTTTTCTCTCCCGCTTTGGCTATCCTCTCATCCAGCATTTGAAGCTTTTTTTCCAGTAATCTCTTATCCTGGAATTCATTTAATAAAAAATCACTGATATAATCCTCCATAAAATCGATTACAGTCCCGTCCGCCTGATGATTTTCAAACCACCGAAACATTTGTTTCTTATCCGATTCATTACAGTTCTCCAGAATTTGTTTCCAAAATTCATAGCAGCTATTCGACACCATAGTCGTACCACCGTCTGAATCATCTATATCCAGGTTTCCTACTTTAACAAATACATCATTTGTTAGTTCAAAGGCCTGCATACAAGCTCCCTTTTCAATTAACTCGTTTACATTACCATACAGAAAACGCTCCATTGCAGCAATAAAATCACCGGCATTTTGCCAGTCAATAAATCCGTTCTGGTCAGAAAAGCGGTATACCATGTTATCTATTTCTTTTTTCAATCGTATCATCTGCTTTTCACTAACAGACGATGAATATTTCGTCATAATGTGATTCCTGAAACTCTCATTCTCCTGTGCAAGTTTAGCCAGAATGCTTCGCAACTCAGTCTCCGGAATTTTATCGATCACTTCTAATAATTCCTGCTTTGATTCCAAATACCTTGCCTGCCATGTTTTTTCTCCTTCTTCTATCCCATGGACAGGCTCATCACTCTTAAATAATACTGCCGCTATATGTTTACAGTAGTTACCATCCTTTGCATCGGGACAACTGCAGCACATTCTCAACTGCTCCCATTTCATAATAATTTAGTCCACGTTCTAAAATGTGAGGTCTGAATAGGTCCTTCCAATTCTCCATATTTAACACCATCACCCCTTCGAAACAGCCTGCTTTTTCAGCTTATATCAAACATCCTCCGACAAAGTACAATAGTACTTTCTTTTTAATCTCTACCTGTAATACAAAAACAGACCCCCAGAACGTTCTACAAAAATTCCGGGAGTCAATACATCTTCAACATATCCCATGCATATGCTTTGATAACATCTGTTTTAAGATGTAAATGTTTATCAGCATTGGCAGATATTCAATCCACTATTTTCAAGTAATATCAACTACTTTGAAATTAATTTTTAGTAGCTACCTTTTCTTTTCATAATACCATATAGAAGAAATAACATACATTACCATTTGTTATTTTACGCGACAAATTTCGACACAAACTTCGCAGTGTGTTGTAAACGGAAACATATCCACCGCCACTCCCTTTACCCCTCGATACCCCTTCTTCACCAGATACTCCAGATCCCTCGCCAGCGTTTCGGGATTGCAGGAAACATACACTACCTTTTTAGGTTTCAATGCCACCAGTGAATTCAAGAATACCTCGTCGCTGCCTGCGCGGGGCGGGTCCATGAATACGGTGTCTATCTGCGTTCCCTGCTCGGCAAGCTGCACCATGAATTCACCGGCATCCTTCTGATAGAACTGGATGTTGGATATTTGGTTCTGTTTGGCGTTTATTACGGCGTCCTTCACGGCATCCTTATTTAATTCCACACCGATTACCTGTTTGGCCTTGTCGGCTGCCATTATGCCGATAGTACCGATGCCGCAGTACGCATCGAGTATCGTTTCTTTTCCGGTGAGTCCGGCATATTCTATAGCCTTGCCATAGAGCTTCTGCGTCTGCACGGAATTGATCTGATAGAAGGATTTGGGCGAAATCTTGAAGGATTTGCCGTTCAAACTATCCTCGATATAACCCTTTCCATATATCACCTGCTCCTTATCCCCCAGAACCATGCTTGTCTTCCTGTCGTTCACATTTATAACGATCGTGGTAATATCCGGATGAAGCTTGAGCAGCGCTTTCACAAAATTGTTCTTGGAAGGCATGATGGGCGAAGCGAGCACAAGCACTACCATAATCTGCCCGCTGGTATATCCCACGCGCACCATCACATGGCGAAGGAGCCCGTAGCCCGTGTCCTCATCATAAGTCTTAATTTTAAAGGAAGGAAGAAGCTCTCTGATAGAGCCGATAATTTCATCGGCCTTTTTATTTTCCAGCAGACATTCCTCAACAGGAATGATATAATGCGTTCCCTCCTTGTATACCCCTGACAGCGGTTTGCCTTTTCTGTCATGGGTAAAAGCCGCATTCACCTTATTTCTATAATGCTCCGGCTCGTCCATGCCTATAATACCTTCCAGCTTTACGAAAGGCTTTAGTAGCTTTTCCGTTTCCTTATGCTTCCTTATGAGCTGTTCGGGATACGGCACATCTATCATCTGACAGCCGCCGCATTCTCTGGACACTCTGCATCGGCCGTCTTTGTTTTTCGCCTTGAACTTTCCACCCTTTTCAGGTTCTCCTTTTGTTCCTCGTGCTTTCCAGTCCCCATTTACATTTTCATTTCTACGCTTATCTCTGTCTCCATCAACATTTCTATTCCCTCTTCCACTTACTTTCCCGTCACTTCTCTGCAGGCTCTCTCCACTGCTTTTCCCTCGTGCTTTCCACTCCCCATTTACATTTTCATTTCTACGCTTATCTTTATCTCTGTCAACGCTTCCATTTCCTCTTCCACTTACTTTCCCTTCACTTCTCCGTGAACCCTCACCATTACCTCTTTCTCGTGTTTCCCTCTTCCCGCGTTCTTCTCCCCACCTATCTTTCTCCTTATCTCTGCCCCTCTCTCCTTTTCCGCTCGCGTTCGTATTCCTGTTTCCGCTTTTCGCTCTCGCACCATCTCCCTCAGTGCCTTTCCTGCCGGGGCCTTTATTTATCTTCCCGTTTCCCCTGGCTTCATTTCTCTTCTTTCCTATGTCCATAACGACTCGTCTCCCATTTTCTTATTTCCGGCTGCCATCAATCGATCACCCGCAGTATTTCTCTCATTCCATACGCCACGCCATCCTCGTCATGACGCTTTGTCACATAGTCCGCCGCCTCTTTGCATCCCTGCGAAGCGTTCTCCATGGCAATTCCATGTCCCACATGGAGAAGCATGTCAATATCGTTATCTCCATCGCCGAAGGCCGCAACTTCCTCGCGCCTTAATCCTAACAAATCCATAAAATACGTGACACCGGTATGCTTTCCCGCATTCTGGTGAGAGATTTCGATGAGCTGACGAACCGAAGAAGTTATGTAAACTTTATTTGTTCGTCTCTGTACCCTTCCCCATATATCTCTTTTTTTAACTTCATCGTTAACTATGATATCTATGCTGTCCAGTACCGCCTGCTTTTCCATGATGAAGGAAACAATATCCTCCTTCAGACACCTGGTCGTCCTTACGTATTCCACCGCTTCCGGGGAAGCGCCGAAGGCTTCCGGATTCTCAATATATTCCTTACTGGCGTACGCCGTTCCATCTATAAAAGCTTCATACGACACAGCATCTCTTTCCGTCTCCTTCATAATAGCGAGTACATCCTCTTTCTCCAGTAAATATTTATGCAGACATTTTGCCGAAGGCACATGATACATCGCCGCGCCGTTCCCGGTTACTGCATATTCTATTCCCGGGAAGCTCCTGATTTCTTCCGGCAGCGTATGAAATGAACGCCCGCTCGCCACAACAACATGTATCCCTCTAGCAATAGCCTGCTCAAGCGCTGCCCTGTTACCCTCGGACAGCCTCCCCCGCGCATCCAAAGTCGTCCTGTCCAAATCCAACGCAATGCACTTAATATCCATCTTCTATTCTCCTGCTTATTACATCGCTTCCTTTTCCTTAGCAATTTTCTTCCTGCTATCCTTATTCAACTGCTCCTTCAAGGCTGTAAGATAAGGAGAAAATTCCACTTCTCTCTCTCCATAATTAAGCTGCAGCTCATACTCCAGCGGCAGCCACGTGCTGATATCCGCCTCATTATGCTGCAGCACTGCTTCCATCTTATCCAACCCCTTGCACAGCTTTGCTTCCGGCGTCTTCATCTCCTTCATCTCCCGGAACAAAGCGCTCATTTCCTCTCTCTGCTTATCCGGCAGTTCACTAAGCAGGCCGGCAATCGCTTCCTCCTCCGTGTCTTCATCTGTCCTGGTCTTTTCAAAGGCAGGAATATCCCCGGTCACAGCCTCGCCGAAATCGTGCAGAAGGCACATCACGATCACCTTATTCATATCCGTTTCCGGAAAGGCATCCTTCACCAGGTATGCCATGACCGCCAGCATGAAGCTGTGCTCCGCCACGCTTTCCTTTCTTCCGCTGGTGGTCCACGAATGCCTCGTATTGCATTTCAGTTTTTCCAGCAGCCCTATAAAATGTATCAGTTCCTTAATTTCCATCTGTCCATTTCTCCATAAAATTTATTACCGTACTGCGGTAAACCTCCGGCTCCACCAGATTACTCGTTCCGTGAGCCGCCTGATCCACGATCAATATTTCCTTCGGGGCGGCGCAGGCCTCGTAATTTTTATAGGTCATTTCGGTGGGCACGAAAGTGTCGCTTCCGCCATGTATGAACAGCACCGGAATCTTATTCCTTTTCATGCACGAAATGGTGCTGCATTCCTTGAAACGAAATCCCGCTCTATTTCTGCATACGTAATCCGCCGCATATAAGAACGGAAATCTCGGAAGATGATAATCCATCTTCATCACATGAGAAAAAGTATCCCACGGCGAAGTAAACGCACAGTCCGCTATGATTCCCTTTACCTGAGTCGGCAGTTCCAGATCTGCTGCCATGAGCACCGTAGCCCCTCCCATAGAGATACCTGACAAAAAGACGCTGCACTTTCCCTCAAAACGGCTAACGGCATATTCCGCCCATTGCTTCAGATCATACCGCTCCTTCACGCCGTAGCAGATATAGGTTCCCTCGCTTTCCCCGTGGCTCCTTTGATGAGGCACGAGGAGATGATAACCCATACTGTGATAGAACTCCGCCAGACCGCTGAAATCCCCGAAGCCATCGTTGCGGTACCCGTGCATCAGAATCATCACCCTGTCGGAATCGCCTTCCGCCGGAAGATAATATGCCGCGAGCTTTAACCCGTCATAGCTTGTGACCGTGATTCTCTCCTTGTTCTGCGAAAGGAACCATGCCTTTCCGGCTTCTATCTCCTGCCGAAAGCACGCGAAGCCCTTGCCGGATTCTGCCTGCTCCTCCGGCCTGTTATTTTTGATGGCGTCGATTTTAGCTCCGATGCCGTCCATTAGATATCTTACTGCAGGATGTTTAAAAAATGTGATTTCGTTATCCCGCACGATAGCGATTTTAAATAATATCCGGGCCACCACATAGACCGGCAATATGAGAAACGCCGACGCTGTGCAGAGAAATCGCAGTCCCTTTGTCCACAATCCATTTTCTTTCCCTCTTCTCAAATCCATACTCACCCTTTCTGCAATAGCCTATCCAAATTATTCCCCAATTTTATTTATATTTCTACTTCATAACATTCCACAATTCCTTCAGCTGCCCATACTGTCCGTTCATCCAGTCTATCGCTTCCTCCAGGCCCGGCTGGCTGAACTCAAACTCCATATGCTGTTTCTTGCTTTCCGGTGTCTTGGCATATCCCAAAGGCTCCGGCCAGATGATGGTCTCAAGCTTAGTCTCTTCTCCCGAAGCTTTCTTTCTCAGCATAAAGCGCATTCCATCCATGCTGCCGATGTATTCCTCTTTTTTTACATAATTTAAAACTTGAAATTTGTCTTTATCAATCACCCTGATCACCACTTTCCGTATCTGCCGCACAAATCCTTACGTAATAAATTATAACCGAGCGGCTGATAAAAAACAACACACTCATCTCAGGTTCCCTTCCCTGAAATGAGTGTCCGTCTATACCACGCAGTCCGCTAACGCGTCCGCACAGTCATTTATTTTCTCCTACAGCCGAAATGTTCCGATACTTTCCTTCAATTCGTCCGCAATTTTTTCCAAATCCCCCGCGCTGGCCGCGATGTTCTCCACGATTGAACTTACCTCCATAACAGAAGCCGAGGTCTCTTCCGTAGATGCCGCATTTTCCTGTGCTATGGCGGTAAGGTTCTGCACACCGTCGATCACCTTGACTCTCGCCTCATCCAGCTTCTTCGTCTGGTCGGCAATCGCCTTAATGCTGAACATCGATTGACTGATACCCTCTTTTACTTCGTCGAAGTTATCGTCCGTGCGGGTTACTTTCAGATTCTGCTCCTTCATGATTTCCTGGATCTCGTTCATCGTCGTCACAGCTTCCTGAGAGTCGTGGATCAAATCATTAATGATGATTTCAATCTGCCTTGCCGACTCGTTGGACTGCTCGGCGAGCTTCTGGATCTGAGCTGCAACCACCGCGAATCCCCTGCCATGCTCTCCGGCTCTCGCCGCTTCTATCGTCGCGTTCAAGGACAATAAATTCGTCTCTTCCGCAATAGAAGTGATCAGGTTGGTAGCTTCTTTAATCTTCATTGCAGACTCATTGGTCGTATTCGTCTGCTCATATATAATGCCAATAGCTTCCGTAACCTTGCGGTTAATGTCATTGAGCTCCTGAAGAGTCTCCGTAGCCGAATCTCCCGACGCTTTTATCTGAGTGGAATTATCCGCGAGGCTGCTCACCTCTCTGTTGGTTTCTTCCACCATGTTGCCCATCAGCACTATGTTTTCCGTAGCTTCCTGTGTCTCCTCCGCTTGAGAACCGGCACCTGCTGCAATATCCGAAGTCGCCTTCTCCACCTGAGCCATCATCTCCGATGCGCTTCCCGTCTTCTTGCTCAGCATCTCGGCCTCGTGATGTACCTGCCCGCTCTTATCGGCTATCTGCCCGATCAGACGTACCAGTTCTTCTCTCAGCTTCACCACCGCGGTAAGCATTTCTCCCACCTCGTCCTTACGCTTCATCGCTTTCGTCTCGATGCTCACGGTCAGGTTGCCGTTTGCCACCTCTTCAATGGCTCCGACTCCGGCTCTCACGCCTTTTATAATTCCGTTGGAAATTACCCATGCCAAAGCAACGAAAAGGACGACCGAAATCAATATGATGGCCAATAAGCTATTGAGGATATTATCGATAGATGCTTCCGCTTTTTCCTGGCTTATACCGGTGAACACCATTCCCACCGGCGTATTGGAATCGCTGTTGTATATGGGAAGATAATATGCAAAAAATTCTTCCCCCGCCACATTCACTCTCTGGGCAAAATATTCATTGCCGCCCTTCAATACGGTCTCGATTACCTCATCCGATGCCTTGGTCCCTATGACGCGTTCTCCCTTGTCATCCTTTACAGAGGTCATGTATCTCGTATCTCCGAAAAAAACGGTCACTTCCATTCCGGTGTTTTCCTTGATATCGTCCACGACTTCGGTACTCTGGGATATGTTCAGGCTGTCGCCTTTCCACATATCACCATTCTCATCTAAACGAAAATCCCCCTCTCTTCCTGCGCCGATGGTATCTCTTACCGCTATTGTCGTCGATATGAGCCCTTTTTCTATTGTATCCGTCATAATAGCAGTTATCCTCTGAGCTCCTATCGTATAGGTAATCGCTCCTAATGCCAAAAGAGGTACGCTGACCAACAATAAAATCTGCGTTCTGAGTTTCATTTGTTTTCCTCCGTTTTATCTTACGTATATGCTCGATTTCATTTTATCCTGTGTACATTCCATTTATGTCTTATTCCACATTAGCGGAGCCGAAAAGTTTGTTCTTTAACACGTCGTATAATTCCACATTAGTCAGATTCTGATACGGACATACGTAAAATACCAGCAATAAACCGCAGGTCAGCGCACCCAGAATCCTCCATCCGATAAACGACAGATCCAACACAAATGTATTCCATTTCTCGCCGTTCATCATATCCCTGCTGAGCCGGAATACTTCCTGACTGTCCATTTCCGGATGCTCCGCCAGGATATAAGGGATCATACGATATTCATAGAACTTGATAATTCCGGGAACTATCAGAAGAAGGAACCATAGGAAATTGAACAATCCCCGCAAAAATTGTATTTTTACTACATTCATATACGAATTCTTGAAACTAAAGCCTAGCTCGTTCAACTCCGCCGGTTCCACTCTGCTAATAATGAAAAACCGTCTTATGTTTACCTCCAGAGGACCGAAAAGGAAGATATCTATCGCGATCCCAACCACGAATAAAACAAAGAGAACCGCCATAATCGTAGTGATAATGAAAGCCAGATACGGCATTCCTCCATTTTCCCTTATCGTGTCGCTTATCTCTCTGTTGCTTCCCGAGTTACCGAATAGCTCGCCCGTTATTACAGCCAATATGAGGCTGACCAGCACCGCTTTCCAATAACACTGCTTTAAAACCCATTTTGCCCTGCTCTTTAATTCACTTCTTGACCACATATTTCCCCATCCCTTTCGCTATGCATTTCGAATAAGAAATCAATTCATATCGATATATATCATACGCTGTTTAGAAAAACTATGCAATGTAATTTTGTCAGTTTTATTGC
>JAEWPN010000185.1 GCA_023399455.1 Bacillota bacterium | reverse complement strand
TTCCCTACCGGCGGTAATAGTCCGCGACCCGTTTTGATAAATATCGAAGCGGTTGATTTGGTGCAATTCCAAAACCGACAGTAAAGTCTGGATGAGAGAAGAAATGTAAGAAGCATATCGAATAACGGTTCATCGTTATAAGAATGGATATTACAGATTATTACCCCGAGTCATTACGACTCGGGGTTTTTTATGTAAGCAGGAAACTGCTCCTATTACATAAAAACAGCTGCGAGGACAAAAGCTGTGCGGCCAAAGTACTTAGTCGTGAGAGTGAGCGGAGCACACTTTTGTTCTGAGAAGATAATTTTTGGCTGGAAGAATTTTCCCTACGAACCCGGTGCAGACTAATATTAGAAAGCTGGGCTGATTTTAGGAGGAAGAAATGAAAGAGTTAATGACTGCGGTAACTGAAAACCTGATTTTTGTGGCAGAATTTCTCGGCATTGTAGCGTTTATGTTCGTGCTGGCCTATGCTTATGAAAAGTTGACGATGAAGAAAAGCGGCGATAAGGGACGCATCTTCTCTACCCGAAAGGTATCTATGATAGGTATGTTCTCGGCGATCGCCGTGATACTTATGCTTTTAGAAATCCCTCTGTTCTTCGCGCCGGGCTTTTATAAGCTGGATTTCAGCGAGATTCCGGTACTGATAGGCGCTTTTGCTTTCGGGCCGATGGCGGGAGTGACCATCGAATTTTGTAAAATATTGCTGGAGCTTTTATTGAAGGGAACGACTACGGCGTTCGTGGGAGAACTTGCTAACTTCATTATCGGATGCAGCTTCGTGCTTCCCGCTTCTATCATTTACCTGCATAGGAAGACGAAGAAGACGGCGCTTATCGGTTCCGTAACGGGTACCATATGTATGACGATTTTCGGTACGGCGTTCAACGCTATTTATCTGCTTCCCAAATTCGCACAGCTATACGGAATGCCGTTAGATGCCATCGTGCAGATGGGAACAGTGGTAAATCCTGCTATTGACAGCGTTACCACTCTTGTGATATTTGCGGTAGCACCTTTGAACATCATAAAAGGAGTCAGTGTATCGGCGGTAACAGTACTTATCTATAAAAAGCTCAGTCCTATTTTAAAGGAAGGCCATAAAAAGTCCGAGGTTAGTAAAGCTACAAAAATATCATAAAATAATTGAAGAAAAGTCCCCCGTTGTTTCGTTATATATTAATGAATAAGAAACGACGGGGGACTTTGTATATGAATTTTTAGAAAAATTTAAGGTTATTAGTGTGGTATTATTAAAAATATAAATTATAATTAAAAGGTAAATTATAGTTGACAAATAGTATAAAATAGATTATTGTATTAGACGAGTAATACAGTAATACAAAACTGTGTTTTTGCAGGAGGGTAATGAATGAGTGCATTGGTTGACATTCGGGATATGTGTAAGGTATATAATCCTGGAGAGAATGAAGTAAGAGCACTTGACCATGTGAATCTGACCATCAATGAGAATGAGTTTGTTGCAATTATCGGGCAGTCGGGCTCGGGCAAATCTACGTTGATGAATATGCTGGGGTGTCTGGATATACCTACCAGCGGAAGTTATTTTTTGCATGATCAGGATGTATCGCATTTGAGCGACGACGAGCTTTCCGATATCAGAAATAAAGAAATCGGCTTTATTTTTCAAGGATTTAATCTGATACAGAATTTAACAGCAATAGAGAACGTAGAGCTGCCGCTGATTTATAGAGGAGTTTCCAAGAAGGAAAGGACGAGAATGTCAGAGACTGCGCTTCAGAAGGTAGGGTTGGAGAACCGTAAGACGCACAAGCCTTCGGAGATGTCCGGCGGACAGCAGCAGAGAGTAGCCATAGCGAGAGCGATTGCACAGGCACCTCCGGTGGTGCTGGCCGATGAGCCTACCGGTAATCTGGATTCCGCTTCCAGTAAGGAGATTATGGAGATTCTGAAAGGCCTTCATGCGGAAGGACGTACGATAATCCTGATTACTCATGATAATGATATTGCAGCGCAGGCAGAACGCGTTATAAAAATAATGGACGGATCGATTGTTCATGATTCTGCGGAGAAAAATGAGTAAAGTACACTCATTGAGCAGAAAACACTCGTCGGGTAAGAAACATGCGTAGAGAGAATTAAGAAGAGGGAGAATGTTATAACAATGAAGCTGGAAGAAAATAAGGACTTGACTAAGAAGCAGGAAAAAGAGCAGAAGAAATCAGAAAAGACAGAAAAGAAGAAAAGCAAGAATCCCAAGGACGTGGAGGAGAAGACTGAAAAAAAGACTCTCGTGGACGTGGAGGAAAAGACCGAAAAAAAGACTCCCGCGGACGTGGAGGAGAAGACCGAAAAGAAGATTCCCATGGATGCGGAGGATAAGACTGAAAATAAGACTTCAATAAATGTAGCTGTGAAGAAGAAAAAAAAGACTCCTATGGACGCGGCAAAAAAGAAAAAAATAATTAAGAGAAGTATCCTGGGAGGCGTTGCCGGCGTTTTTGTGCTTTTTATCGTCATATCAAATATCGCGGCAGCAAATACAAAGCCTGTGGTGTACACTGCACAGGTATCCAAGGGAGACATCGAACAGATGTTAAGCACCAGTGGAACAGTAACCTCCGATGAGACGAAGACTTATTTCACTCCTATCAGCGTGAAGATTGGTGAGATTAATGTTGCGGCGGGAGGAACCGTACAGAAGGGCGAGCCGGTCATTACATACGATGAAACAGCACTTACCAACGAGAAGAAGACGACGGAGCTTAAGCTGCAGGCTAATGAGGGAAGCTATAGCAATTCCATACAAAAGAACAATGAAAGCCTTGGAGATTTGGGTGAAGCGAATGTGAACCTCGATGTTTTGGAGCAGCAGATTACCGACATCGATAATTATATCAAGGAGCTTCAGAAAAAAGTGGATGACAAGAAAGCCGCTCTGGCCTATGAAGGCTCTCTTCTTCAAATATCGCTCATCGATTGGGCCGACAAGCCGGATTCCGACGAATATGAGAATCTTCAGAAGCTTGTCCAGATCAACAATTATGAGCAGACCAATAATAAGGACATTCGCGCTTGGCAGGATGAAATTACCAAGTATACGGAGATGCTCAATAACTGCAAGGAGTATAAATCCGAGATGAAATCCCAGAAACTCTCGGCGGACGGTACGAAGCTGAATGAAGGCGGAAAAGAGGAGCTTGAGGCTAATACAGAGATACAGAGCATCAGTTCAAAAACCACACTGGATTCCATTAATGAGGTTGAGAACGGTGTTTTGGCGGAATTTAACGGCGTTGTAACTGAGATGAACGTAGTAGAAGGTGCAACACCTGCAGTAGGTACGCAGTTATTCAAACTGGAAAGCACGGATGATGTAAAAGTAACTATAGAAGTGACGAAATATGATCTGGAAAAGCTCTCCGCAGGACAGAAGGCAGTAGTTACCATTGCAGGCAGTAAATACGATGGTGAAGTGAGCAAGATCAATAAGATGGCGACGAAGAATAACAGCGGAGCTGCAGTGGTAAGCGCAGATGTTAAGATTCTGAATCCCGATGAAAAGATATTCCTCGGAGTAGAGGCCAAGATTGCAGTCAATACGGCGAAGGTGGAGCAGGCTGTGATTGTTCCCGCCGGTGCGGTGAACACGGACATGGACGGAGACTTCGTATATGTGGTGGAAAACGGGTTTGTCGTCAGAAAACCTGTAACTACGGGCATTTCGGATGGGATGAATATAGAGATTACGGAAGGCCTGCAGGAGGGTGAACAGGTAATGACCGAGGTGTCTGCGGGAATTACCGAGGGAATGGCAGTATCGGCGGTACCGCAACAATAAAGGAGAGCGAAGATGACACAGGTATTGGAATATGTTAAGATTGCTCTCATGAATATTAAGGGCAATAAAGGCCGCTCTTTCCTTACGATGCTCGGTATTATCATCGGCATCTCCTCGGTTATCATGGTCATGGCCATCGGTAACGGAGTAAGAGGGCAGGTAAATGACGAATTGGAAAGCATAGGAGGCGGGCAGATTGCAGTTTACGTTGACAGTTCGAAGAAGGAAACCACGGTCACCTTCACTCAGGATGATTTCGACTTAATCATGAATGAGGTGGATCATGTAAAGGCGGTAACAGCCAGCTATAACGCTTACGGAACGGCGGAAGGACCTAAGGGAGATTTCGACGCCACCCTTTCAGGAGGTAACGAAGGTTTACAGTATGCTTCTTCCGACCCGATAGTCAAGGGAAAGTATTTTTCCAAGGGGGATGCGGAAGGCGGAAATAAAGTGTGCGTCATTACGGAGAACAGCGCAATTGCTCTATTCGGTACGACGGACGTTATAGGAATGAGCTTCGACGTGACGCTGTATGGAATCACACAGGAGCTTACCATTGTGGGAATCAGGCAAGATAATGCCTCCAGCCTTGTGAATATGATGATGGGTGAACCCTCCATTCAGGTAGAGGTTCCGCTGACAGTGTTAGGCTATAATTTCGGCTATTGGATAGAAGATTTCGAACAGTTTTATATTATGGCGGATGGCTCGGAATATTCCTCGGATATAGCGAAGGAAGCGGTGAACATATTGGAAAACAAGTACAATGTGCGCGGTGAAGGTCAGATTCTGGTACAGAGCTTTACGGATGTAAGTG
>JAEWPN010000086.1 GCA_023399455.1 Bacillota bacterium | reverse complement strand
GAATCGGAGATAATCATGACCGTGTAGCTTATCTTACTCTTTCTCCTTTTGAGATCCATAATTAAAGTCACCTCCAGTAAACTCTCCATATTTTACCATAAGTGACCTTATAAACACAACTTTATTTAATGTTTTTGTTACATTCTTGTAATACTTTTACTCGGTTTCAGTTCTATATTTATGTAATTTCTATTATTTTATTAAATATCCCTTACTCTGAAGTGCATCCCCAACCCTGTCGAGTATTGCCTCCGAGTCAGCTTCCACCGTATGAAAATGGACGCCATAGGTTAATTCATTCAAAGGCTTCGTCTTATATTTCAAGGTCTGCTTCACGAAGGCATCCGCGTCCGCTCTGCTGTTAATGATCAAATCCGCTGAAATCTGCCCGTAAATATCGTGCTCGACCAGCACATCCAGAATCTTTCCGCCGAAATCTACGATCGTATTCAGCTCGTCCAAAATAGCCTCATCCGCATGCTTTACCTTAAACGTTCTTCTTTTCCGGTTAGATTTCTCCACGAACAAAATGTACCCCTTATTCGTAGACAATATATTCTTATCGGTCGCACGCAAAAGAGCGATATCCTGAACGATTACCTGCCGGCTGACACCAAGCCTTCCCGCCAGTTCTGTTCCCGATACCGGCAGCGATTCCTTATGCAGTATTTCTAATATTGCTTTCCTTCTCGCATCGCCTTCCATCGTCACAACCATGCCTTTCTCATTCACTGCCCCTGATTAAAAAAAACACAATACAGTTTTTTTGATTTTAAGCAAAAAAGACACTTACCGAGGCAAGTGTCTTTTCCATGTAAAAGGGGAATTTTACATTTGGATTACTGATTAATCCTTTATCAGATTATCATACGAATCTCGAAATGTATTTGGATTTTTTGCATAATTTTTTGATAAATTTTATTTATATTTTTCTTCCATTTTTCTTAACATTTATATTTACTTTTTCGTTTACTTATGCTATTCTATGGATGTCGTGTAATGGTATACGATATATTTATTTATTTTGTTGGAGGTATCTCAAATGAACAAAGGTACAGTAAAATGGTTTAACAACCAAAAAGGTTACGGCTTCATCTCTGATGAGCAGGGCAATGATGTATTCGTGCATTACTCAGGACTTAACATGGACGGCTTCAAGTCTCTTGAAGAAGGCGCTGCTGTTGAATTCGAAGTAATCAATGGCGAAAAAGGTCCTCAGGCTGTTAACGTATCTAAGTTATAATTAGCGCTTCGCTATTATAACAAGCTTTAATCAGTATCAACATGTGCCTTTTCATATATAAATAATGTACTTTATTATTTAATAATATATTATTATCATATATATACTATTATTAATAATGATTCTTATTTAAAATTTGTAATATGGTAACAGATTTGGTAACGGATTAAGGAAAGAACCTATCTTTGCATCAGATAGGTTCTTTTTTGTTTGCAATATATTCTATGACTTCTTCCCACTTCAGCTCTCCTCCGAATAAATCGAGGGCACTGCCTATCGTCACATTTATTTTGTTCTTCCCTAAAAGCCTTAGCTTTTCCAGATCGCTGAAGCTATGCACTCCACCTGCATAGGTGATAGGAATCTTATTCCATCCTCCGAGAAGCGCTGCAAGCTCTTCTTCGATGCCGCTCGCTTTGCCCTCTACATCCACCGCATGGATTAAGAATTCATCACAGTAATCGGAAAATTGCTCGAGTGTTTTTTCTTCAAGCTTAACATTTGTATAGTTCTGCCACCTGTCGGTAACAATATAATAACTTCCGCCTTTTTTTCGGCAGCTCAGATCAAGGACTATTTTTTCTTTTCCAATTCTTTCGATTAATTTTTCCAGATTTTCATATTTTATGCTGCCATCCTTAAAAACATATGAGGTTACGATAACATGGGAAGCGCCTTTTTCTATATATTCCCCTGCGTTGTCAACAGTAATGCCTCCGCCTATCTGCAATCCTCCGGGATAGGCCCTAAGTGCTTCTACCGCCTGCCTCTTCGTTTCTTCGAAAAAAGAACTGGATGGAGCGTTGAGCAGAATAATATGACCGCCTTTTAAATGGTATTTTTTATAAAATTTTGCATAAAATGCCGCATCTTTTTCAGAAACAAAGTTCTCATTCGCCGAATCGCCTTCGTCTCTTAAAGTGCCGCCTACGATCTGTTTCACTTTACCGTTATGAATATCAATACAAGGTCGTAATTCCATTTTGTCTTCCTGCTTCCGTATAATTTTTTCCCTTCATGAGAACAATACTTAAGGAACACCTATCCGTTCCGGGCATTGTTATGCTCGATATTCACGGACTTTTTATGTCCTGATAGTTATGTGTTCAGGCATTGATATATTCAAGGTGTGATATGTTTTAAAAAAATGAAAAAATGGAGGGAATGTTATGAAAAACGGTAAAAAACTGATATCGGTTTCTCTTATTGTCCTCATGCTCGGCTTCGTTGCCGCATGCGGTAATGTCGGTACAACAGGCACCACAGGCGATACCGCTACCGGTACCACCACGAACGGCACTGATAACGGAACCGGCCTCGGCACAACAACAACTAATGGAGACAATGCCACAACCGGCACAACTGATACCGCGAACAATGCAAACGACAACGGCGCGGATAATAATAATGGTGTAAAGGATAACAACGTTAATACAACCGATACCACCAATAATGCTGGTACAACTGATACCACGGACAACGTCGCTAACGGAACCGACACCACAACGAACAATACGGTTGACAACGATACAAATACCGGCTCCGTACTCAACGATGCGGGCGATGCGGTAGGCGATGTAGTGGATGATGTTGCGGACGGCGTATCCAATATTACTAACGATGTAGTAGGAAACAATAATAAAAATCCTTAACAATTCATTATCGTCTGTTCAAAATAGGGGGACTTATAGTCTCCCTATAATTTTATAATGCTTTTTCGACAATAGTTCCGTTCCGGTATGCTTTTAACAGCTCTTCCAACTGATAGATACTTTCCTTAAGCTCCGCTCCCACATCCGTATCCGCAACGCTTATTCTCGTCTTGCTCGTCTCAAGTATCATGGAATCTGAAAAGATATCGGACTCATGCAATATAGCGGCCTCCGTAGATTCGAATGGCTCATGGGCTACCAAGCGCATTCCATGAGAATTGGCGACCAACGTATAGCCTGCAATTCCGGTTTTTCCCTGATATGCTTTTGAAAATCCACCGTCTATGATAAGCAGCTTACCATTGCAGCGAATCGGTGACTCTCCTTTTTTCAGCTCCACAGGCACATGTCCGTTTACGATATGGGAATTCTCCGTATCCAGCCCAAATTCCGTTAGAATCTTATTAATCGTATTTTCATCATCCAGAAGACGATAGTAACTGTTCTTCAACTCCGCATGCGCTTTTTTGTCCTTTACAAAATATCTTTCAAACGTCGCCATTTTATCTTTTCCGAATACAGGCGATGTCGGTCCGGCCCAAATATACCATATGATGTCCTGCCCTTTTTGCATCTCGGCAGGATTATTCCTGGAATAATATCCCTTTCTCGCATAGTGATCGAAAATGTCATAAAGCGCTTTTCCACAGTACTTTACACCATCGATGGTAAGCTCGCTGAAATTCCCGTTCTCATCCATAGGCATACAGCCGTGATATAGAAGGTTTGAGTTATGTACCTTATATAGCCCGCCTTGAGAAAACAAAAATCTGACATGTTCCTGAAGCTTCTCACACTTCACAAACGCCTGCCTCAGGCGTTCCATAACCTGCTCTTCCTCCGGTGTTAGCTCGTAGGGCTTTTTAGGATTCACTGTAGGAAATTCCACATCGCTCATCTCATAGGTTTGTCCGTCTATGGTAACCGTCTTGTTCTCATAATTAATCTTGTCCAAGAGCAATCTGTCCTGCATGAGGAACTCCGGACGCCTCATAAGGAGGTTTCCCTCCAATTTGAACTGAATAATGGAAATCGCCTTGTGCATCTTCATATCCAGACTCAGATCTTTCGTATTGTAATCCGTATTATACTTAATGGAAAAGGTGTCACAGTTCACATCTTTATAAGTCTCCAGCGCGAAAGCGGCTAAGGGTATGAGATTAATACCGTACCCCTCCTCCAGGGTGTCCAGATTACCATAACGTGCCGACATGCGGATAACGTTGGCAATACTAGCCAGATGTCCGGCTGCCGCTCCCATCCATACGATGTCATGGTTTCCCCACTGTATATCCACAGAATGGTATCTGCTCAAGGTATCCAATATGATATGGGGGCCCGGCCCTCTGTCGAAGATATCTCCTACGATATGAAGGTGGTCTATGACCATTCTCTGAATGAGGTTGCCCAGTGCGACGATGAACTCCTGCGCTCTGTCTATGCGGATAATAGCGTTGATAATCTCATTATAATAGGCTTCCTTGTCCTGCACTTCCGACTTCTCTGTTATCAGCTCTTCAATGATATATGCGAAGTCCTTCGGCAGCGCCTTTCTCACTTTGGAACGGGTGTATTTAGAAGATACCCGCTTCGTTATCTGAACGAGACGATGAAGCGTTATCTTATACCAATCCTCGATATTCGCCTCTTCCTGCAATACAATATCCAGCTTTTCTTTAGGATAATAAATCAAAGTAGCAAGGCTCTTTTTGTCCTTGCTGCTAAGCGTATTTCCGAATTCCTCATCAATTTTTCTTTTTACAGATCCGGAACCGTTCTTGAGCACATGATTAAACTGCTCATACTCTCCGTGAATATCCGTCAGGAAATGTTCCGTTCCTTTGGGCAGATTAAGAATCGCCTGCAAATTAATAATCTCCGTGGAGGCTGACGCAATGGTCGGATATTGATGCGACAGACTCCTCAAATATTTCAGTTCTAAATTATCCATTTAAACCTCTATCCGGTCGGCTCTCTTCTCTCGGCTGCCGTACCCTTCTCACATTTATCTAACCGATAACGTGGCTCATGTCGTATAGGCCGGCCGGTTTCCCTGCCAGGTACTTAGCTGCCTGCACCGCCCCTTTTGCAAATATCGCCTTGGTATATGCGGAGTGGGAAAAAGTAATCACCTCGTCCGTTCCCGCAAAAATTACGTCATGGTCACCCACGATCGTTCCTCCCCGCACTGCCGAAATCCCGATTTCTTTCTGAGGACGCTTCTCCCTGCGGGTGCTTCTGTCATAAACATATTCATATTCGTTCCCCAGCTCTTCGTTAATGGAATCGGCCAACGCAAGCGCTGTGCCGCTGGGAGCATCCACCTTTAAGCTGTGGTGCTTCTCCACAATCTCAATATCGAAGCCCGCCGGAGCCAATATCCCTGCCGCTTCCTTCAGAAGCTTAAGAAGCATATTGACTCCAAGGGACATATTCGCAGATTTTAACATTGCGGTTTCCTTTGCCACTTCCTTTATTCTGCTTAGCTGCACCTCGGAAAGCCCCGTGGTGCAGAGCACGCATGGCATTTTCCTCTGCGCACAGTAATCAAGAAGTCCGTCTATCGCCTTCGCGTTGCTGAAATCGATAATCGCATCCGCCTCAATATCACATAACCCGATACTGGAGAATACCGGATAGGAGTTGATCCCCTCATCGAAAGCATCCACTCCTGCTACAATTTCTATTCCTTCATCCGCGGCAATTATTTCCGTAATGGTCCTTCCCATCTTGCCGTTACAGCCGTGCATAATTACTTTTGTCATACCGTATGCCTTTCTCCTTATAAAATGCCAAAGCCTTTCATTGCTTTTTCTAACCTGGGTACATTTGCCTCATCCATATCCGATAAGGGCATTCGAAGAGGACCTGCTTCCATATTCATCAGATTCAGTGCTTTCTTAACGGGGATTGGATTCACTTCACAGAACAAAGCATCACACAGCTCGATGGCCTTAAGCTGCAAATCCCTGCTTCCTGCCACATCTCCCTGGAAGTATTTCTCGCAAATATCGTGAGTTTCCTTCGGCGCCACATTGGATAAAACAGAAATAACGCCTTTTCCGCCCAGAGCAAGAAGAGGAACTATCTGATCATCGTTGCCGGAATACAAATCCACCCTGCCCTCCGCAAGCGACATCAGCTTCATCACCTGAGAAATATTTCCGCTGGCTTCCTTTACTCCTACGATATTCTCTACCTCCGTGCAGAGCTTAACCACAGTCTCCGGCAGGATATTACATCCCGTCCGGCTAGGTACGTTATAAAGAATCACCGGGACTTTAACGGAATCCGCAATCGCTTTGAAGTGGTTAAAGAGTCCCTTCTGGGTCGCCTTGTTGTAGTAAGGTGTCACTGTAAGAAGAGCATCCACTCCATATTTCTCCGCTTCTATAGAAAGGTAGGTAGCCGTCTGCGTACAATTGGATCCCGTTCCCGCTATAACCGGAATTCTTCCGTTCACCTTTTCCACGCAATATTTTATCACGTCCAAATGCTCCTCATGAGTGAGAGTCGATGCCTCTCCGGTAGTTCCGCATACGATGACCGCATCCGTTCCTTCCTTTATCTGGAACTCTAAAAGCTCCGCGAATTTTTCGTAGTTTACCTCTCCGTTTTCCTTAAATGGTGTGACAATCGCAACACCTGCTCCCGTAAAAACAGCCATTTCTTTTCCTCCTTAAATGAAAAATATAACGGTAGGTCTGGCTTCCCTGCGCGTTTATCCTTAGAAGTTAAAACTTCTAAAAACATAAAAGCCGACACAAAATGCGCCGGCTTATGATTACTAAAATATCCGGAAAAGTACCTATTATCTTACTCTCCCTATTTCCCATAACCTCGGATAGCACCCCATCTCATCGATGACAGTCATACAGTTATTCACTGCATGCCCAAGCACAAGACTACACGGCATCCTGCTCTTTCGGCGTCTTTTCCTTTCATTTTTCTTCTCCTGTGCCTGCCACATCCAAAAAATTACTAATAAAATACGCAACCTCTACCTCTTAACTTTATAAAGTTATCATATCACTGTACGGTTTAACTGTCAACGCCCGTTTTACATTACTGTTCACTCGTTCACAGTAACGCATGATTTCTGCATTTACCATACTTTAAATTTAACGGTATCCATTCTGGTGACCTCATCCGCCAGTGCACACACATCGTCATTCAGCGTGATCCCGGTTATAATGATATCGGTCTCTTCGTTCGTCCTGGCCTCTAACAGATTTTTCAGTTCTTCCACCGTTATAATATTATTATCGATAAGTCCAAGCACTTCGTCCAGAATGAGCAAGTCGCACTCCCCCGTAGACAGCACCTTCTTCGCGAAATTATATCCATTCATAATATTGCCGATTTCTTCCGCCTTTTGTTCTTCGGATAGCTCTGCAAAATTCTCATCCGACTTTTCAAAACGGAATAATTTGATTTCGGGTTCCAGCCTCTTCAAAAAAACGGAGTCCTCCAACCCTTTACCTTTCAAAAATTGGATAATTACCACACTTTTCCCGTGACACGCCACTTGTACAGCCCTGCCTAGTGCGGCAGGCGATTTACCATGGCCGTCGCCGCTGTAAATATGTATTGTTCCTTTTTTCATATCCGGCTCCAATCTCCAAATCTGGATATACAACCTTTTCTTATGCAATAATAAACAACGTATGGCCTATAATATCACACAAACTTGTGAAAATCAACTATTAATCTTCTATTAATTCTAATTTGCTTACCGATACTTCGTAAGCAACCCTTCTTTCCAATTGCTCCTCCGAAAGCTTCTTCATATATTCTCTGCTCTGTATCCTTCCCCATACAGCGCATCTTGCTCCTACCTCAAAGCCGTTGGCAAATCTGGCATTCCTTCCCCAGCATATGCAGGGAATGTAATCCGATTTCCCATAAGGTCTGTTTACTGCAAGCAATAAATCGGCGATTTCCCGTCCGAGAGGAGTCTTTCTATAAATAGGCTCCTTGCAAATATAACCGTCCAAATAAATCTGATTGGATTTCGTATTCTCGCATATTTCGTCTACAAATTCGATTTCTCTTGCAAATACGGAAAGCACCAGTTTGTTTTTTCTTTCTTCGTGCCTGTTGTAGGAGCGGAACTGTCCGTTCACTACTATGTACATCCCCTTGTAATCTCCATTCACATCGATCAACCTCTCCGATACCATTAACGGAATGTTATCCATGGAATCGCTCAGTCTTTCTACCCGGACATCGACCATATAGAATCCTTCTCCGAATATTTCGTGGCTGAAAGTAAAATCACTTACAATTTCACCCATAATCACCACTTGGTTGTTCTCAATTACTTTATCTGTCATTTTTTGTTCTCCCTTCTTACATCTTTAAGAATTTTTTCCCATAATGTAATACTAATATATCGCATTTTGGGCAAAAAAGAACTGTAAGGCACCGCGCAACTATCCTGCTTCGTTCTAAATTCTCCGCCTCTTTCGCGCATTTATGCGGGTTTTTCTTCAATTTTTCCCCGATTTTGCGCGATTATTTCTTGCAACTTATAAAAGACAATGCTATACTTAACAAGTTTATAAAACACAGTAGATAAACCGCATAGAACCGGTTAGATTGAGGAGTAACTTATGAAACAGAACAGAGACGATGTAAGAAATGTTGCGATTATCGCTCATGTAGACCATGGTAAAACCACCTTGGTGGATGAGCTTTTAAAACAAAGCGGCGTCTTCCGCGAAAACCAGGCAGTAGCCGAGCGCGTGATGGATTCTAACGATATCGAACGCGAGCGCGGCATTACTATTCTTTCCAAAAACACAGCAGTCACATATAAGGATACGAAGATTAATATCATCGACACCCCGGGACACGCCGATTTCGGCGGCGAGGTGGAACGTGTCCTTAAAATGGTAAACGGCGTTATTCTCGTTGTTGACGCCTTCGAGGGCGCTATGCCCCAGACGAAATTCGTCTTGAAAAAAGCGTTGGAGCTTCAGCTCCCCGTTATTGTCTGCATTAATAAAATCGACAGGCCCGAAGCAAGACCAAGGGAAGTCATCGACGAAGTCTTGGAACTTTTCATTGACTTGGATGCTAATGAAGATCAGCTGGACTGTCCTTTCGTCTTCGCTTCCGCTAAAACGGGAATTGCCTCCATGGACATCGATAAAAAAGGTACCGACATGATTCCCCTTTTTGAAACTATTCTAAACTACATCCCCGCGCCCCTGGGCGATCCCGACGCAGGCACACAGGTGCTCATCAGTACCATCGATTACAACGAATACGTTGGCAGGATCGGCGTAGGCAAGGTGGATAACGGAACTGTCAAAATAAATCAAGAGGTCGTGATCGTAAATCATCACGAGCCCGATAAGATGAAAAAAGTAAAAATCAGCAAGCTGTACGAATTCGACGGCTTAAATAAGGTAGAGATAAAGGAAGCTGGCATCGGCTCCATCGTTGCCATCTCCGGCATTGCAGATATTCATATCGGAGATACCCTCTGCTCTCCCGAAGCCCCTGTTCCGATTGCCTTCCAGAAAATATCGGAACCTACCATCGCCATGCACTTTATTGTTAACGATTCCCCTCTTGCTGGAAAAGAGGGAAAATACATTACCAGCCGCCATCTGCGGGACCGCTTATTTCGTGAACTGAACACCGATGTCTCCCTTCGCGTGGAGGAAACTTCCACCACAGAGGCCTTCAAGGTATCCGGCCGCGGAGAACTCCATTTATCCGTATTGATAGAGAATATGCGGCGTGAAGGCTTTGAATTCGCAGTGAGCAAGGCAGAAGTACTGTACAAGACCGATGAAAACGGCAAAAAACAGGAGCCCATGGAGTTAGCATATGTCGATGTTCCCGAAGAATTTTCGGGTACGGTTATCGAAAAACTGAGCCAGAGAAAAGGCGAACTTATCACCATGGGTGTTGCTTCGGGAGGCTATACCCGTCTGGAATTCTCTATTCCAGCAAGGGGATTGATCGGTTACCGCGGCGAATTCATGACCGACACCAAAGGAAATGGCATTATGAACAGCGTATTTAACGGCTACGGCCCCTATAAGGGCGATATCCAATACAGAAAACAAGGCTCTCTCATCGCCTTCGAAACCGGAGAAGCGATCACTTATGGCCTTTTCAACGCACAAGAGCGTGGTATTCTGTTCATCGGTCCCGGCGAGAAGGTTTACTCCGGCATGGTAATCGGACAAAACGGCCGGGGAGAGGATATCGAACTTAACGTATGTAAGAAAAAGCAGCTTACCAACACCCGTTCCTCCAGCGCCGACGAGGCCCTTAGGCTTACGCCTCCCAAAATCCTCAGCTTGGAGCAGGCTCTGGAATTCATCGACACAGATGAACTGTTGGAAGTCACTCCTTCTTCCTTAAGAATCCGAAAGAAAATCTTGGATCCTACTATGAGAAAACGTGCTTCCATGAAGCAATAACAATAATAGTATTGGAAAAGTTTCCTAATTACAGAAGAAAAGGTGAGCCTGTGACCGCTCACCTTTTTTTGTGCTTATACAGTCTGTGTCGTTTCTACTCTCTCATCGCTTTGATAAATACGGTATGCAAAATATGATGTTATGAGGGTAATGACTATGATAATCGCTTCCATAATTATTATGTTCGTTATCGCTCCCCTCTGATATAAAACGGCGAATATGTCAAGAAAAGTGTGCAGAAGAATCGCCGCCGGATAAAAGTACCACTTTCCCGGGCGCTTTACCGCAATAAATACGAAAACGGATAAAGCGATATGGAAGGCAATCGTAGCTACTCTCTCTACCGCCCCCAGCAAATACACATAAGGCGCCGTAGTATACAGGCTCATCAGGCTGCTTCTCACCACATCCTGTGATTCCTCCGGAACAAGTGCCACATAATTGTCAATTCCCCCCATAGAATTCAGCGTGGAAATAAGGAAAATAGAGCTTAGCATAGAAAATCCCACCACGAGAATGGATTCAATGCCTCCATGTCCGATTCCATAAGTAACTGCCGATTCTTTATCATCATTGTTCTTCATGAAAAACTTAAAAGCGACAAAACGCCCCGTTTCTTCAAATATTCCTGCCGCCAGCGCTCCGTAGAGAACATATGCCCATGTATTTCCATTTACAAAACGGGAAAGACCCGAATCCTTGATAATAAAAATGCTATGGCTGATATTCTCCAAAACAAGTGCAAATACGATAAAGATAAGGGCTCCTACAAAAAATGGCGCAATCCTCACCTTCATCTTTTTTCTCCACATAATGAGGAGTACGATCGGCAGAAAAATAGAAACCACCGCCGTAATCCACATATTCATCGTAGTAACTTGTGATACTTCATACATCATTTCATTCCCCCTTTCTCATATATATTTATGATATAATTAAGCCCATCAGCTCAAATGCAGCACATGTGTCGCGATCGAGAAATAAATCATCAGCGAAAGCGCATCCAGCACCGTGCTGATAAACGGACTCGCCATAACTGCCGGGTCGATTCCCACGCGTTTGGCAAATATCGGCAGCGTACAGCCGACCACCTTGGCAATGGACACCTCTGCAATAATCGTCAGACAGATTACTATAGCTACGTCGATTCCCGACTTGTCAAAGAGCATCAGTTTGATAAAATATGCCGCCGCAAGGGTAACTCCACAGATAATCGCTACCCGCAATTCCTTCCATATAATTTTAAAAACATCCCGATAGCTGATTTCGTTCGAGGACAGACCCCGGATGATCGTGGCACTTACTTGTCCTCCTGCATTTCCGCTGGTACTCATCAGCATAGGAATAAAAGCGGTGAGCATCGGAACGGCGCTGAGCGCATCCTCAAAAGAGGTGATAATGCTTCCTGTAAAGGTCGCAGAAATCATCAATAATAAAAGCCAGGGGATTCTCTTTTTTGAGGTCTCGAAAATTCCTGTTTTCATATACGGCCTGTCACTGGGTACGATAGCCGCCATCTTCTCGATATCTTCCGTCGCCTCCTCCTGCAGGATATCCACAACGTCATCGACGGTAATGATACCTACAAGCCTTCCCTCGTTATCCGCCACGGGCATAGAGGTGAAGTCGTATTTCTGGAACTGCCTCGCAACCTCCTCCTGATCCATCAGCGTATTAAGGTATATGACGTTCTCATGCATAATATCCCCGATTACCGCATCCGGCGGGCTGATCAGCAAATAGCGCAGCGCCACCGTCCCCACTAACGTTCTCTTAGGATCCAGAACGTAGCAGATATTAATGGTCTCACTGTCTACGCCAATCTGGCGAATCCTCTGTATGGCATCCTCTACGGTCATGTTCTCCTTTAGGTCTACATACTCTACCGTCATGATGCTTCCGGCAGAGGACTCAGGATAACGCAGCAAATGATTGATATCCCTTCTCGTATCCGCACTGGCATGGGAAAGCAGCTTTTTTACAATATTGGCAGGCATTTCCTCCAAAAAGTCCGTAGCATCATCGGCCATAAGGTTATTGATGATATTAGCCGCTTCTCTGTCGGATAAGGATGTAATAATATATTGCTGGCTTTCTACCTCCAGATAGGAAAATACATCCGCCGCCATGCTCTTAGGAAGAATACGGAAGGTCTTTAGCAGCTCTTCCTCTTCTAGTTCCTCCAGAATGATTGCAATATCCGCAATATTAATGTCTGACAGCTTCTGGCGGAGTCTTGTGTACTGCTTGGTTTCCAATAGTTCTTCAATAACATCTAAATCCTTGATTTCTTCCATAGCAATGTTCCTCCATATGTGATTTTTATGCTCCGCCCGGGGAGAGGTATATCTGAACCAGATGAACTTATACTCGACTTCATAAAAACCACCACCTTTCTTAACATTGCATTGATACAACTTTTTTAGAAACTGAACAACTCACTACTTTGAGTATAATTGCAACTTTTTATTTGTCAACCGGTAACAAAATAATATTTTTTAATTTTTTCTAATTTTACTTTTCCGGCCGTAGCTTCGGTCAGGTCCGTATAAAGCTGCTCCTCTTCCTCATATGGGACCAAAAGCTTGAGCCTCACTGCATCCGTATATTCCGCCTCCATAACAGGAAGCCCCTTCTGCCCTAATATGTACTGAATCCTGCCTATTCCATTATAGTCTGTAGTCACGGAAAGCTCCGTGCCATAGCGCATAGTAACGATCTCGGATGCTTTAATCCCTTCCTGAACCGCCTGCGTATATGCCCGTATCAGCCCTCCCGTTCCAAGCAAAGTCCCGCCAAAGTATCTGGTAACCACTACCGCTACGTTTCGTATTTCTGAGGCAAGCAGCACCTCCAGCATGGGCTTTCCTGCTGTTCCGGCAGGTTCTCCGTCGTCATTGCATCTGGTAAGCTGCCCTCTTTCCCCAAGGACAAAAGCGGAGCAGTTATGCCTGGCATCCCAATATTTCTTCTTCATTTCCTCAATAAAAGCAGCTGCCTCCTCTTCTGTCTCCGCCGGAGACAGCGTGGCTATAAATCTGGATTTCTTTTCTATAATCTCACTGCTTGCGCCTTTTTTCAATACTTTATAAGGTAAAAAGCTCTGTTCTTTTTCTATCACTGCTGCTTCGCTCCATACTTGTCTAATGTACCAAAACATTCGATACATTCTATCACAAAACGGAATAAAAGTGTATCTAATTGTGAACAATTCTTAATATAAAGCAATTAATTGGTAAAAAAACTTTATTTAACATCCATACTTTGTTATAATCGTAATGTTAGTTGTGCTTTATTATGCACACTTCAAGGAGGCAAAATTCATGAATTATGGAAAAAAGGGTGTCCGTAACAAACAAAAGGCACTCCATTCTAAATCTGCGAAGTGGGGGAGAAAATTTGCACTTACGTTTTTTAATGTTATCATAATCGCTATCGTTGCTGCAGCGATTATCGGGGTGAGCGCAGGGCTAGGCGTTTTTCGGGGAATTATTGACAGCGCGCCTGATATTGGCAACATCAATGTGCAGCCAACCGGTTTTTCAACTTTCGTATATGATATTGACGGCAATCAGATCTCTAAGCTGATTTCCGAAAACTCGAACCGTATTCCGGTCACGATGGACATGATTCCGGAATATCTGCCGCACGCTTTCGTATCGGTAGAAGACGAACGTTTCTATGAACATAACGGCATCGACATCCAAGGTATTATTCGTGCGGGCGTCATAGGCATTACTTCAGGCACCTTTTCGGAGGGAGCCAGTACCATCACCCAGCAGCTTCTGAAAAATAACGTATTTACAGACTGGGTAACGGAGGATAGCTTCGTAGAGAAGGTGGAGCGTAAGATTCAGGAGCAGTACCTCGCTTTGGAGCTGGAGAAGGTTTCTACTAAGGATGATATTATCTTAAATTATATGAACAGCATTAACTTGGGGCAGAATACACTCGGGGTTCAGGCCGCTTCCCAGCGCTATTTCAATAAGTCGGTAAGTAATTTGACCTTATCCGAATGCGCGGTCATTGCCAGCATTACCCAGAATCCGAGCCGTCTCAATCCCATTTCTCATCCGGACGCGAATGCTGTAAGGCGCGAAAAGGTGTTGAACAACATGCTGAAGCAGGGATATATCGATCAGTCGGAATACGATATTGCTTTGGCTGACGACGTATATTCACGCATCCAAAGCACCAATAAGGAAGTAGAAGACACTTCTGTCAATACATATTTTGTGGATGCTTTGACAGACGATGTGCTAGAAGACTTAGTGGCTGCCGGCTACAACGAAACTCAGGCATATACCCTGCTCTATTCCGGCGGTTTAAAGATCTACTCCACGCAGGATCCTGAAATTCAGGAGATTTGCGATGAAGTATTCAGCAATCCAGAGAATTATCCGGAAAATGTTAAGTGGTATTTGAATTACGAGCTGACCGTAGAAAAAAAGAACGGTGATATGGAGAATTACAGCACGGAAATGTTCAAAGAACATTTCAAGGAATCAAACCTTAAATTCAACCTCATTTATTCTTCTCAGGAAGAGGCGCTGGCGGCAATCGAAGAATATAAGGCAGCAGTAATGGTTACAGGCGATGAAGTATATGCCGAAAAGATTAATCTTACGCCTCAGCCCCAGGTGTCCCTTACCGTAGAAGATCAGAGCACCGGAGTAGTGGTGGCTTTGGTCGGCGGACGAGGTGCCAAGGAAGGAAGCCGTACTTTAAACAGGGCTACGGATACGGTAAGGCAGCCGGGCTCTACTTTCAAGGTCGTATCTACTTACGCACCGGCTCTTGACAGTGCAGGCCTAACGCTGGCCAGTATACAAAATGATGCCCCCTTCAATTATGCGGACGGCACTCCCGTAAGAAACTGGTACGGCGAAGCCTACCGCGGGCTTTGCTCTTTACGTTTAGGTATTCAGGACTCTCTGAATATCGTTGCAGTAAAAACCTTGACTCAGATCACTCCCCGTCTGGGCTTCGATTATCTGCAGAACTTCGGCTTCACTAGCCTTGTGGAGAATGAAGTCATCGGCGGCGAGACGAAATCTGATATCGTGCAATCTCTGGCTCTCGGCGGTATTACAAGAGGCGTTACGAACGAAGAACTGAATGCAGCCTACGCTACTATTGCAAATCATGGCGTTTATATCAAGCCGAGACTGTACAATACGGTGGTAGACCATGACGGCAATGTTATTTTGGACAATACTCAGCCTGAAACCAAACAGGTGATTAAAGAAACTACCGCATTCCTCTTAACGGATGCAATGGTAGACGTTGTTACAAAAGGTACCGGCGGTTCTGTTAACTTCGGCGGCATGGCGATCGCCGGAAAGACGGGAACGACCTCCGACTACAACGACGTATGGTTCGCAGGCTATACTCCTTACTATACGGCTACCACATGGGCTGGTTTCGATAACAACACCAAGCTTACCGGTGAGGAAAAGAATCTTGCCAAAAAGCTTTGGAGATCGGTTATGGCAGAAATCCATACGGATTTGCCTAATGAAGCTTTTTCTGTTCCCGCAGGCATCGTAACCGCAACCGTATGTTCTAAATCCGGCAAATTGCCGATACCGGGATTATGCGATGCTACCTTGACCACAGAATATTTTGCAGAAGGCACAGTTCCCACGGAAAGCTGCAATGTTCACTACCAGGGCTCTATCTGCCAGTACAGCTCCTTACCGGCTACCGAATTCTGTCCGTTTAAGGTGGAAGGCGTTCTGGAGCTCACTCCTATAGAGGATGTGTCCTTACAAAGCGGTTCGGCTACTACTGCACAGGTAACGAATCCCGACGGAAGCGTATCCACGGTGACCGTACCGGCTAACCAGATTAATCTCTGTCCCCACAATGCCGAATTCTTTGCTACTCCCGGCTACGAGGCCATTATAGAGCAGCAGCGAAGCGAAATACAGCAGCGTAACATTGCGGCCCAGCAAGCAGCTCTGGCGGCACAGCAAGAGGCTGCACAGCAGGCGGCGGAACAACAGCAGACGTCAGAACAGCCACAGCAATAATAAACTGTAAAAATTAATGAATAAAATCTATAAATAAAAAGGAAAGCATCTTACATTGGTCTATTTGACTACGTAAGGTGCTTTCTTTATATGTTTCCTTTAAAAAACTTTATGTATAATTTCCTATTACTATTATATAGGTCTTTCTGTGCTCTTTTTATACGCCTTTAATATCGCGTATTTTCTTTTCCAGAGCTTCTACTCCATTTTTCGCATTGGAAATAGCCGTACACTGCTCTGCGAATTCATTGTACTCCGCTTCTTTAAACTGCTCATAATACAGTCTGCCGATTTCCGTGTAGTTTTTCTTAATTACCTCTTCACAAGCATTGATCTGGCTTCTCAGATTGGCGATCTCTGCAAAATCCTTCGCTTTATCCGCTACATCCTTTCCCGCTGTTACAACCGTCTCTCCTACTTTTTCAAAAAAATCCATTCCTTAATCCTCCTTATTTTTGTCGTTTTTATAGGTTCTTCCTTCTTCTACATATTCTGCCGCATTATGCAAATTAGTCTGTACTTCCTCCTCCGTCACCTTGCGCAATATCTTCCCCGGACATCCTATGATCAGGGAATTGTCTGGAACAACCATATTCTGCGGCACTAAAGCTCCAGCCCCGATAATACAATTCTTTCCTATTCTGGCCCCATTCAAAATAATGGCACCCATACCAATCAGTGTATTATCTTCCACCGTGCATCCATGCACGATAGCGCCATGGCCAACTGTTACGTTCCTTCCTATGTGTACCGGGAATCCGGTTTCCACATGTACTACGGCATTATCTTGTATATTGCTTCCGCTTTCGATTACAATCCAATCCCTATCCGCTCTGACGGTGGAATTAAACCAAATACTGGAGCCTTCCCCAACGGTTATATCGCCAAGTACAACCGCACCATCGGCGATAAAAACGCTATCGTGAATCTTTGCGTCCTTCATTACAATCCTCTTTTCTCTTTTTAGCATATTCTTATTTTACTACGATTCCGCTGTTCTTTTCAATACTAACCTGCTCACTTTCAGCATGTTATTCCTCTTACTGCCGGCCGAAAAAATTTACCGATATTTTTTATAATAAAAGGTGGATTTTCACGTTGACAAAATTATCTTCAGATGATACAATAGCCTTCGGTATTGCTGATGTGGCACAGTCGGTAGCGCACCTCATTGGTAGTGAGGAGGTCACGAGTTCGATTCTCGTCATCAGCTTGTCTTATAATAGTCTGAAAGCCTTGATTACAGGTTTTCAGATTTTTATTGCTTTTGATTACACTTGATCAAACCTTTTTGAATCCAATAATCTCATTTAATAGATTTGGCTGGCAAACATCCTTGATCCTGCCAGCCATTTATATTAGATATTATTTTAATGGATCATCCTTTACAGCTATTTTTTGCATAAAGATAATTATAAAGCATGCCGTGCCTGATTGCATCTGTTATGATTTCTGTCATCATATTGATATGCACGCGATTCTGCATGGCGTAAAGGATTTCACGATATTTCTGTACAGCATTTTCTTCTTTAAGTATAGCGTTTTCCAATCCAACGCAATAATTCTCGGGCGGAGTAAACTGTTCACCTGGAGCTTGTTGCGGCATCATACCTGATACCTCATTGTATATCTGATTAAATAATTCAAAATGACCAATTTCAGCTTCACGAATACCGCTGATTATTTCTTTTTCCTTATCCGAAGGAGCATTTTCTATCAACCAGCTATAAAACATCCTATCTTCATTTTCACCTATGAGTGCCTGTTGGATTAAATCGAGAGCGTTCTGAAGATTTTGGGGGTATGTGAACATTCCGACGGATTGAATCTGCTGTTGTGTTGCAGACATATCCAGCACTGGTACGTAAGGGAATTCCTGATTGTTAATGCCATATCCATAGTTGTTATATCTATAATAATTCAATTTACCATCTCCTGAATAAATTTACTTCTAATATTATATGAGTTAAATATAAACATGTGCTTCCAAGCTCCTCTGCCTCTGGCAAGCCGAATTTGTTTTATTACTTATGCATAAAAGCAGCCACTAGCATTTTTCAATGAATGACTAACAATCAAAAGCGTTAACTATGTCCCGTTTGGCGGTGGTTCATGATACTTCCTGATCTGTCTGTTGTTTGTTGCTTGTGTGGCTGCTTACATTTTATTAATAATTAAGAAGTCTTGTTTATAGACTCTTATTTCAGTTTTACTTTATCTCTATATTTTTATACTGTTTTTTATCTTCCTTTTATTAGTAGTACAATTCATCTGGTGAATAAATCTTATGACAGGTTTTTTTAATCATAATTGAGCTGATTCAGCCGTCTGATAGAAGTTCGTGAGTATATATATAATCAATACTGATTTGACAAACAGCGGAATTATAAGTAGAATTATAAACTAACAGGAGAATGTTAATATGAATAGTAAAAAAGTTATAGGTCAGCTAATGTTAGAGCGTGGCGTTGATTATGAATGGATGGCCGCCAAGCTGGGAATGCAGACACAATCGTTTAGAAACAAGATCAGTCGCGGAAGTTATGGATTAGATGATTTTATTGAAATGCTGGATATATTAGGATGTGATGTACAGGTCATAGCAAGAGACAGTAAAAAGATATTTGATTAACATTGCGGATTTGGAGATACGAAAGGAAAAGGGGAATAGGTTATGGATATGTATGAGTATATTAAACAGGCACTGAAGGTACGCAGATTAAACGAAAGGCAGCTGGCTTTTTTGTTGGATAAGTCACCACAGAATATAAATAGAAGGTTAAAGGCTGATATGAAAGTTTCATTTATAGAAAGTATTGCTGACTTTTTGAATTGTGATGTTGATATTAGGTTTATTGATAGAAATAGTAAGAGGCCGTTGATATGATAGGTTGTAAGAAGAGGGAAAACGGGTTCCTGCCAATTGATGAATGAACATTTATAATGAAGTCGTTCAAGTGGACCTGTTGACAAAGCAGCCAAAACAGGTCCACCCAGATACTTGCTCTTGCTACATGACTCATGACTCTTTGATGTCGCTTATGCTCTTATACAATAGAAGAATTTGAAATTGAGTTTTCTCTTTGCATACCAGCAACTTCATCATTTACATCCACTGAAAAAATATGCGGTGTCATTACAAATATCATTGAAGTATCATCTGCAAAAACAATTATTCCGTATTCATTAATATAAACATCACCAGAAGCACTGGTAGTCGGGCCGGTAGTAATCGATATGCTGTCACCAACCGCAACATAATTGTAGATGTTCCTTATAAGGTCCGTATCACAGTTTTGAGGAAACGGATCCGGTGGATTTAAATAAGTTATCGAGTCATCATACACGCTATTCGGAAAATAAAGGATTGCTATTTTATCGATATTAAAAGCAACCTGCTCATCCCCCAGAATAAGCAGCGGTATACTTCCGGCATCCGGTGCTTTGTAAAGCGAGTTGATCGTTCCTGTTACTGTGGCAAGCCTGTTAGAGAAAATGCTAACGGATGCGCCTTGATATATTGTGACTATTTGCTCTAAAACATGTGCGAATTGATCTAAAGCAAAACAGCGGCTGTTATCAGCAATATCACTATTTAAAGAAAAAACCCGCAGATTGGCTTTAGAGATTACCGTATTAGGAAAAAATACAGCTGAGTTCGAAAGATTCACTAATGAAAAATTAATAGGGGCATCATCAACATTGAAAACAGCGATTCCACTCATAACGCCTGTTTTATTTGATGAATTACTATCAAATACATGGCCCTTATCAGAAATCAATTTAAAGATAGCACTGGGCGAACCAGCAGTTGCCTGTATAGCCGCCCACCAATCAACCATATATAGACCATTTTCAGAAATAGTAACAACGCCTGTCGTATCATTATAACTTACATTTCCTATCGCATCGACTATTTCATCAAATATAAAATTATTATTATTTAAAATACTATTATTATCACTTTTTTGAAGTTG
>JAEWPN010000082.1 GCA_023399455.1 Bacillota bacterium | reverse complement strand
GTCGATAAAAATCTTCTGTAAAATATTCATAAGACTATTATGAAGGATAATGAAACAAAAAGAAACCCCTAATTCCCCTCATGAATGAGGGGCTAGGGGAGTTGAAGTGTCGAAGACACTTTTTTATTTATTTGCTATTTTATTAGGGTAAACTTATTAAGTAGAACGTTATACTAGAACGTGTTACTTATACAAAGTGCATAATATAATAAAAGGAGAGGTTATATGAAAAAGAGATTTTTAAGTTCGATTCTTTGTATGGCGCTTGTATCTTCTTTGCTTGTGGGCTGTGGAAGCAATTCTGCCACAAGTAATGAAACCGCTCAGACAGAGGAAGCAACACAAACAGATGGACAACAGACGGATGCCTCAGGAGAAACTGATGAAAACGCTGCGGCGGATTCTGAAGCAGTACAGGATCTGGGAGATCCCAAATACGGCGGTACATTAAGGCTGGCGACCCACATTTCTTGTGCAACGCCGGGTTATACGCCTGAAATTACCAATAATGCAGGCTTGCTTTATTTGACAACTGCCTATGAATCTTTAATTTATTATGATGAGGCAGGAAATATTATTCCCAAGCTGGCGGAAGAATGGCTGCCGGATGCCAACGAGCCCAGTATCACATGGACGTTAAAGGAAAATGTAACCTTTGCCGACGGCGAACCCTTTAATGCCGAAGCGGTAAAAAGAAACATTGAAGAATACCAGAGCTGCCAGCGTAACGAGGTGGCAAATATCAAGAGCTGTGAAGTGATCGATGATACGCATATTAAAATGGTGTTGAATTCATGGAGCTCCTCCACTTTAGAGTCTGTGGGATTTTTCGTATATTATATGTCTCCGAAAGCCTTGGAAGATGTGGATACTTTAAGGAATTCATCATGCGGAACAGGTCCGTTCCAAGTAACGAAGTTTGAACCTAATGTAAAAACGGAATATACCAAGAATGAAAATTACAGACAGGAAGGGAAGCCGTATTTGGATGGAGTTGTCATCGATGTAGTTGCTGAGCCTACAACGCGTTCTTCCGCATTTGCAGCCGGAGAATATGATATCGTACATATGAATAATTTGACGGTTGCTAATGACCTGATCAATACGGGCAAATATGTAGTTAATAAGAATACATCGGGACAAGGTCTCATTATGACCGGCTTAATTCCTAACAGTGCACGGGAAAATACGCCTTTTGCAGATGAAAAGGTTAGACAGGCCATGTGTTATGCCATTGACACGGAAACTCTTTGTACCGCTTTGGGATATGGTTTGATAGAAACCACCGATCAATGGGCCTCCAGAGATGCAATTACATATAATAAGGATTTAACGAGTTTCGGCTATGATCCGGAAAAGGCAAAAGCACTTTTGGCGGAAGCAGGATATCCGGATGGTTTTGATACAATTTTAACAACGGATGCGGGAAGCAAAGATATGTTTACGGCAGCTGCCAATATGCTTTCTGAGGTTGGAATCCGCTGTGAAATCAACTTGGTGGATGAAAGTACAGGGAGCAGTTTGTATCAGACAGGCGCATGGGAAGGAATCATGGGACATTTTGCATCAATAGGACCTGATCTCGGATTATATATGGGACGCCATCTCGATGTAGACGGTGCATTCTATGCAAAAGGAATCCAGCATCCCCAGGAAGCTTTAGATTTACTGGAAGCAATCCGCACCGCTCCTTCTGAGGAAGAGAAAGTGAAGCTTGAATGGGATATGCAGAAGTTAATGTATGACGGAGAAACAGGATTGGCTTTGTTCGGTAAGCCTTTGTTTGTACAAAATGAACCCAATATTAAATACGATTATGTAATTGACGATGCAACGGGTGTTTGCAACTCCAATACCTGGAATATTGAAAACTGCTGGTTAAATAAATAAAAGTATCGAAATGGTTATGAAGAGGACGCCTCATAAAGCGTCCTCTCATATAAACTGGAGGGTTTCACGTGCAAAATAAATTAATAAAAATGATTATAAAAAGAATTTTTCAATCAGTGATAGTGATTTTTATCGTAACACTGCTTGTCTTTTTGCTTATGCAGTTGGTGCCCGGAGACCCGATTGTCAACTTTCTGGGAGCAAATGCTACTGAAGATCAAATTGAATATTATACAAAGCAGTTCGGTTACGATAAACCGGTGCTCATACAGTATTTTATGTGGATACAGGGTCTTTTTCATGGGCAGATGGGACGTTCCGTCGCTTTGCAAAAAGAAATCTCCGATATTATTTTTTCGCGATTGAGCGTCACTTTATCGGTTGTGTTTCCGGCTTTTTTTATGGCAGTCATATTGGGAATCATATTGGGAATTATCGCGGCGAAGAAAAGAGGCACAAGAATTGATTCGGCCATTTCCTTTTTTGCGAATATCGGAATGTCCATGCCTATGTTCTGGTTCGGCATGCTCCTTATATTGCTTTTCGGTTTAAAATTAGGCATCCTGCCGACGTCGGGATATTCGGCATTCGAAGAAGGCGCCGGAGATTGGGCCATTCACCTGATTATGCCTATGACTGTTTTGGCCATGGGACCGTTAGCTCAATTTACCAGACAAACAAGGTCCTCTATGTTAGAAGTAATTCGCCAGGATTATGTTACCACGGCCAGAGCCAAGGGCCTGGGTCAAAGAGCGATTACGTTCAAACACCAATTAAGAAATGCGCTTATCCCCATTATAACTATTATGGGCGTACAGCTTGGCGGAATGATCGGCGGTACTGTTCTGGTAGAAAGCATTTTTGTTGTTCCGGGTCTGGGGAATTTAATGATTACATCCATTCAGGGAAAAGACTTTATGGTAGTTGAAAACGGAGTATTGATTATTTCGATTGCGGTAGCTATCTGTAATCTGCTGGTTGATATTCTGTATGGAGTAATTGACCCCAGAATCAGGAATACATAAATCGATATGGAGATAGGAGAGAAATGGAATGAATAAGAAGTTAATAAGTAAAATTAATAATTCCAGAATTATCCGCGTTCTGTTTGCCAGAAAATCAGTGGTTGCGTGCTTGATAATTTTAGCATTATTAATGCTGATGGCTGTATTTGCCCCTATTGTTGCACCTTACGA
>JAEWPN010000072.1 GCA_023399455.1 Bacillota bacterium | reverse complement strand
CAGAGAAAGAACTTCTAAATATTTACATAGGCGCAGTCGTTCTTTTTGTTTTGGTCATATTGACCAGAATGTATTTATAAAGGACCTTTTGACACCCTAATCGTAACTGGAAAGTGCTCCTGCTGCACAAAAAGCACACCGTGCAGGATGCGCAGCTACGCGTGCGGAGAGTATAATTTGGGTAATAGCTCCAAACAATGGTATATATTAAATATATTAATAAGATAGATAAGAAAAAGAAAGGGAGTGGCGTCATGTTAAAGAATAGAAATATACTGGAGAAGCCTTCGCAGGAAGAATTAAAGATGAGGCTGGATGCGGCGAGGGAGAAGCTGTTTGCACAGCAGATGCTCATAAAGGAGCATAAGCTTCCGGTCTTCGTCCTGGCGGAGGGCTGGGGAACAGCCGGAAAGGGGAGTACCATCGGACAGATCATCCGCAACATAGATCCGCGTTTTTTCAAGGTGGTATCCATGAATACGCCAAGCGAAGAAGAGTTGAGAAAGCCTTTTTTATACCGTTATTTTTCCAAGATTCCGGAGGCCGGCAAATTCATGTTTCTGGAATCCGGATGGATGGATGAAGTGACTAAGCTTTGTCTTCATGAAAAAATAGAGGAAAAAAATTATGAAATGCGTATCGGGAGCATCCGGCGTTTCGAAAGGCAGCTTACGGACAACGGCTATCTGGTTGTAAAGTTTTTTCTGCATATCAGCGACAAAGAGCAGAAAAAACGAATTGATAATCTCCTATCCTCCATAGATACGAGCTGGCGCGTGAGCGACAACGACAAATGGCAGAATAAGAATTACGTAAAATGTGTAAATGTATTTGACCGCTATCTGGAGGAGACGAATGCGCCCTCCGCACCGTGGTATATCATCGACGCAAAGTCTAAGAAATGGGCGGAGCTTCAAATGCTGGAGACGCTTACGGAAGGAATTGATATCGCTTTGCAGAACAGAGCGCTGGCTGTCCCTCTCCTGCAGAACGTGTTTCCTCTTGTGAATATGCCGAAGCTTTCTGAGATTCCTTTAGACAAGGGAATCGAGGAAGGAGAATACAAGGAAGAACTGAAAGGATTTCAGGAGCACCTCAGAGAACTGCATAACCGTTTGTATAGGAAACAGGTGCCGGTGATCATCGTTTATGAAGGCTGGGACGCGGCGGGAAAAGGGGGCAACATCAAGCGGATAACGGAAGCTCTCGATCCCAGAGGCTTTGAGGTACATCCCATCGCCAGCCCGGAGCCTCACGAGAAGGCCAGGCACTACCTGTGGCGCTTCTGGACGAGATTGCCCAAGACGGGCCACATCGCTATTTACGACAGAAGCTGGTACGGGCGTGTCATGGTAGAACGTCTGGAAGGGTTCTGCAGCGAAAATGACTGGAAGAGAGCGTATAATGAAATCAATGAGTTCGAGAAGGAGCTGGCCGATTGGGGTGCCGTTATTATTAAATTCTGGGTGCAGATCGACAAGGATACTCAATTGGAACGCTTTGAGCTAAGGCAGAATACGCCTGAAAAGCAATGGAAAATTACGGAGGAGGACTGGAGGAACAGAGAAAAATGGGATGCCTACGAGCTTGCGGTCAACGAGATGATCAAGAAAACCAGCACTACTTATGCTCCGTGGCATATTCTGGAATCCAGGGATAAGAAATACGCGCGCATAAAGGCGCTTCAGATTATTGTGGAGGAGTTGGAGAAGGTGCTTTAGTTATTGTTCACACAGCAATATACTTTAAAAGTTTGATTGCATGTATTTTGGTTTTACCTTATAATTGTATAGATAATGAAAGAAAAGATAGGAGAATACGCATGGTACAATTATATGAAACCGGCGCATATCTGCTGAATGGAACGGAACTGATTCCCGATGATGGAAATGCGCAGGCAGCAATCAAGAGCAAGACAGGTAAAGACATAAATAAAGAAGATGCGGCGAAGGAAACGATTGCCTATGGTATTTTAAAAGAGCATAATACCTCCGGTAACATGGACAAGCTGAAAATAAAATTCGATAAATTGACCTCTCACGATATTACATTTGTAGGTATTATACAGACGGCGCGCGCGTCCGGACTGGAGAGATTCCCGGTTCCTTATGTGCTGACGAACTGCCACAATTCCCTTTGTGCGGTAGGCGGTACCATTAATGAGGATGACCACATGTTCGGCCTTTCCTGTGCGAAGAAATACGGCGGAGTGTATGTCCCTCCTCATCAGGCAGTCATCCACCAGTATGCGAGAGAGATGCTTGCAGGCGGCGGACGCATGATTCTTGGATCGGATTCTCACACCCGTTACGGCGCGCTGGGAACCATGGCGATGGGAGAAGGCGGACCGGAGCTGGTGAAGCAGCTGCTGAATCAGACCTATGACATAAATATGCCGGAGGTAGTGGGCGTTTATCTGACCGGTGAGCCGGTAAAGGGCGTAGGACCTCAGGACGTGGCTCTTGCTATTATCGGTAAGGTATTTGCTAACGGTTATGTGAAAAATAAAGTAATGGAATTCGTCGGACCGGGCGTTGCTTCCTTAAGCGCAGATTTCAGGATCGGTATCGATGTAATGACTACGGAGACCACCTGCCTTTCTTCCATCTGGAAAACGGATAAGGAAATCGAGGAGTT
Source organism: Bacillota bacterium (assembly GCA_023399455.1). GTDB lineage: Bacteria > Bacillota > Clostridia > Lachnospirales > Lachnospiraceae > Kineothrix > Kineothrix sedimenti. The sequence goes on along the minus strand of JAEWPN010000072.1, from coordinate 22,678 downwards.
CTATGAGATACACGGCAGGAAAGAGGAGTATAAAGAGCTCGCGCCGGGTGAGGCGGCATACTATGACGGCATGATCGTGATAGACTTAAGCGCGGTCAGACCGATGATCGCGATGCCCTTCCACCCCAGCAACACCTATACGATTGAAGAGTTGAATGCCAATTTAGACGATATTCTCGACGATGTGGAGAAAAAGGCGGTAGTCAGTCTGGACGGAGCGGTTAATTATACACTGAAAAATAAAGTAAAAAACGGCAAATTTTATGTGGATCAGGGTATCATCGCAGGCTGTGCCGGGGGCGGATTTGAAAACATCTGTGCGGCGGCGGACATTCTGAAGGGGGCATATATCGGCGCCGACGGATTTACCTTAAGCGTATACCCCGCTTCCACGCCGATTTATATGGAGCTTATCAGGAATGGCCGCGCGGCGTCTCTTATGGAGACGGGCGCGATACTTAAGACTGCTTTCTGCGGCCCCTGCTTCGGAGCAGGCGATACGCCGGCGAACAACGCATTCAGCATTCGCCATTCCACCAGAAACTTCCCTAACAGAGAAGGCTCCAAGCTGCAGAACGGACAGATTTCTTCCGTAGCGCTGATGGATGCCCGCTCTATCGCGGCAACAAGCGCGAACAAAGGAATCCTTACGGCAGCCACGGATTTCGATGGAACTATCGGCAAGTATAAATACCATTTCGATTCCAACATTTATTCGAACCGCGTATTCGATTCGAAGGGAGTGGCGGATCCCGATGTAGAGATTCAATTCGGCCCTAACATTAAGGACTGGCCGAAGATGGGAGCGCTTCCTGAGAATTTGGTGCTTCGCGTAGTTTCTGAGATACACGATCCGATCACCACTACAGATGAGCTGATCCCTTCCGGGGAGACGTCTTCTTACCGCTCCAATCCGCTGGGCCTTGCGGAATTCACATTGTCCAGAAAGGATCCTGCTTACGTGGGACGTGCCAAGGATATTCAGACGGCACAGACGGCAGTTATGGAAGGCAAGTGTCCGCTGGAAGCAAAACCGGAATTAAAGCCGGTAATGGCAGTAATTCATAAGGCCTACCCCAATGCAGGGGAAGGCAATATCGGCTTCGGCTCCACTATTTTCGCGGTAAAACCGGGCGATGGCTCTGCCAGAGAGCAGGCGGCTTCCTGCCAGAAGGTGCTGGGAGGCTGGGCGAATATAGCTAATGAATATGCCACGAAAAGATATCGCTCCAATCTGATCAATTGGGGTATGCTTCCTTTTATCACTAAGGAGGACGATAAGAAGCTTCCGTTCAAGAACCTGGATTATATTTTCATACCTGATATTAAGAAAGCAGTAGAAGAAAAAGCGGACAGCATCGCGGCCTTTGTAGTAGGCGAAAGCGATATGGTGAAGTTCGAGTTGTCGTTAGGGGAGCTTACCGATGAAGAACGTCAGATTATTCTGAGGGGCTGCCTGATCAACTATAACAGAGTGATGTAAAGTATTTCTGCGAATATCCGATATATTATATGCAGGGCAAAGTTCTTCGGCCGAGGACCTGTCCGGCAATATAATATCGTTAAGCCATGGATGGTATTTATTAAATGTAACTTCGTTACTTTGATAGATGCCATCTTTTATGTATTAGAAAGGAGCAGAAATTGATTATTAATTCCTCGATCATAGGAATGGAATCCGAAAGAAGTTACAGTTCATTTACATCAAGAAAAACAAGCGCTTTACTCCTTGTCGGCACGGCCGGCCCTTTAAGAGATAACGGACAGTCCGGGGATATTTTCGGTACGGGAACAAACGGCGAAGCACAGGAGCAGACGGCGGAAGAGAAGAAGAATGCCCTGCAGGAAAAGCTGCGGGAAATGAGCTCTTACTCCAAAGTGAGCCGTCAGTCTTACTTGTCGAATAAAAGAGATGCGCTGAGTACGGTCAGACAAAATTGCCTGCAATATCTGATAAAGATATTTTTTGGAGAGACTAAAAGATGGGATTATACGGAGATGCTGAGCGAGATAAGAGGTCTTCAGAATTCCGTTTCGCAGCCGGTTACGGAGGTTCTTTACTACCATCAGGAAATTTACTTCGAGGAAGAAGAGAATACCTCCTTTTCCACCACGGGTACCGTAAAATGTGCAGACGGCAGGGAAATTAAGTTCAATCTCGATGTGGAGATGAGCAGAAGCTTTTCCTCATACTACGAAGAGAATTATACACAGATACAGTCGCGGATGTGCGATCCTCTCGTAATCAATCTGGATGGGAATATCGCAGAGCTTACCGACCAGACCTTCTTTTTTGACATCGACGCGGACGGCGTGAAGGATAAGATTTCCAGGCTGGGCAAGGGCAGCGGTTATTTGGCTCTGGATAAGAATGAGGACGGACTCATTAACGATGGGAGCGAGCTTTTCGGTGCGAAGTCAGGAAACGGCTTTTCAGACCTGGCGGCATATGACTGCGACGGTAACGGCTGGATTGACGAGGCCGATGAGATTTGGGACAAGCTTTGTATTTGGATAAAGGATGAAAACGGTGACAAATGCTATAAATTGTCGGAGAAAAACGTAGGAGCTATCTGCCTTACGAACGTATCCACAGATTTTTCCCTTACCTCCGCAAGCAATGAGACTAATGGGATGATAAGGCGAACCGGCCTTTTCCTGTATGAGAACGGAGGTGCCGGAAGCATACAGCATCTGGATGTGACGTGCCACGGGGACGATAGGACGCATCTGGATGTGATGAGCTGAAAAATATAAGTATAGAAAGTGGATATCCTCACATACAATAGGTTAGAGGTGTCCCATGAAAAAATATAGAATTGCTGAGCGAATAATAGAAAATAAGAGAATCGTATCCACCCCCGATTACCGGGATATGGGTGCGGTTCTTTTGTTTGTTTTTTTGTTCCCCTATATTGTTGCCTTTTTCTTTGGAAATGTTAGTACGGAATATGAAGAGACGCAGGAGAGCACAAGCTTTATCGTATGCAATACCACTCTGGCAGGAACGGAAAAAATGCCACTGGAAACATATCTCGCCTGCCGTCTCCCGGCGACCATAGATACAAGCTGCGAACCGGAGACTTTAAAAGCACAGGCGGTGATTCTGCGGACAGAGCTTATGAAGGCATATCGTGACGGATTGGAACAGGAGGGAGACACTCCTGTGAATAGCAAGGAGCAGGACGGTAAAAAATATATTTACGTGGAAAGCGTTGTTGCCATGACAGACGGGGAAGAATATGAGAAATGCAGGGCAGCCGTAAACAGTACAAAGGGGATGTATATGACTTATAAGGAAAAGCCTATCAAGGCTCCTTATTTCGCACTCAGCGCCGGAATGACGAGGAATGGGAACGAGGTTTTAAAAAGCACAGAGTATCCGTACCTGAAATCGGTAATGTGTGAAAGGGATTTTACCGCGGATGAATATGTGCAGACTGTCAGAATAAATGAAACCGCGTTTTTTTTAAGGCTGCAGGAGGTATATCCCCAAATAGCCTGGGAAGAAGGAAAAGAGCTTACGGATATACTGCGGATAGACAGAGACAGGGCAAATTATGTGACGAAGATAGAAGCGGGCAATTTCTCCATGTCAGGAGAGACGTTCCGTTCGATATTCTCCTTGAATTCCTCCTGTTTTACGGTAGAACTTGAAAACAATGCGATTATTAACGACACAGTTGTCATAAAAGTAAAAGGTGTGGGACATGGGCTTGGCTTCTGCCAATATGCGGCTAACGAAGCGGCAAAAAAAGGAAGCGATTTCGTAGATATATTAAACTATTTTTTTACAGATATTGTGATAGAAAAAACTGAATAAAGAACGCGAAATCGGCAAGACTATCGGTGAGGATAAAATCTTTAGGAGGAATCAATATGAGAAGAAGAAATAGATCCAGTGCGAAAAGGGAAAAAGCCATCATGCTGTTCTCATCGGTATTTGTGCTTACGGCGCTTACAGTGACAGGGCTGTTTGTAAGGGGCAGGAGCGAAGAAAAAAGCGACGGCTATGTAGTCGATTTCAGTTCGATAGAAAATGAGACAAATGAATTGGCGGATAATAATACCGTTCAGGGAACGGAAGATTCAGGAGACGTGGTGACATCCGATGACTTGGACTACGATCCTTATTATCAGGAGACCAATTCGGTAAACGTAGAAAATGCACAGACCGCGCAGACAGAAAATGATGCCCTTCAGAAGGGAACAAAGAAGAACACGGATGACAAAGACAGTAAGGATAAGGAAAAAAATGACAAAAACGAAGAAGGAATGTTCGACGAGACCATCGATACGGCACGCTTAGAGCAAATGGAAGATACCATGGCTATCGCCACTTCCATTCAGCCTGCGCTTACTTTCAACGATGGTGACAGTCTGGCATGGCCTATCGTAGGCAACATACTCATTAATTACAGTATGGACAAGACCGTATACTTTCCCACCTTGGAGCAGTACAAATATAATCCTGCCATCATCATCTCCGCAGTAGAAGGAGAGACGATTACGGCAGCGGCAGCCGGAAAGGTTATCAGCGTATTTACCGACCCCGAAATCGGCAATGGAGTAGTTGTTGAGCTGGGCGGAGGCTACGAAGTCACATACGGACAGCTTAAGGATATTACGGTATCGGAGGGCGGCTATGTGAATAAAGGCGATATCATCGGCAGCGTGGCAGCTCCTACGAAATACTTTGTGGTAGAAGGCTGCAATGTTTATTTCAAACTGACAAAGAATGGGGTTCCTGTAAATCCTATGACAAAATTAAGTTAACCGCAGGATGTGAAAATCATAACGATGCTATTTAGGCGGAGGTAATCTGAGCTGTATATGTGGATGCGGATCAGGAAGATTACCTCCGCTATGACGTGGATTGCTCTTTACCTTATGGAGGGTTCGGGTTATAATTTCTATAAAGGCTGTGGGATTGGCGGCAGCAAAAGACTGGAAATGGATGATAGACATACCCTGAGAAGAAAGAGATTATATGAAAAGATATTTATGGCTGTGTACCCTGGTAAGCGCGCTGTTCCTGACAGGATGCGCCTATACATATTCGGCGGGAGAAAAGATGGTATCGCCGGGGAATCAGGAAGGAAATAAAGGGCAGGAAAGTCTGGGGTTAGATCCTGCTTTCGATTATGAGGTCCCTATAAGCCGTCCCGGGATATTGGTGAATCAGACCGGATACGTTCCGGAGGGGAAAAAGATTGCGGTCTTTCGAGGCAGCAGGATGCCGGACAGCTTCGAGGTAGTGAACGAGGAAACCGGAGAGGTTGTTTTTGCCGGTAAAGTAGAGGATGAAAGATACAATGACATATTGGAGGAATATAACAGTTACGGTGTCTTCGACGAGTTGGAAGAGCCCGGAAGCTATTATATACAAGCGCCGATCCTGGGGCGTTCCTATTCCTTTCGCATAGAAAAGAGCATATACGACGACGCATTTTATCTGGCGTGTAAGAAGTATTATTTCAGCCGCTGCGGTATCGCGCTTGTAGAAGAGCTGGCAGGAGACGCAGCACACACCGCCTGCCATACACAGGCAGCTTTTTTGCGCGAGGATGACAGTATATCGGTAGATGTAAGCGGCGGCTGGCATATGGATGAAAATTACTCCAAAAGCGTAGTGAAGGGAAGCCAGGTCATAGCGAACCTGTTATTGGCATATGAGCTGCACCCGGGTGCTTTTCCCGATAAGACGGGCATTCCGGAGAGCGGAAACGAGATTCCTGATATTCTGGACGAGGTAAAATACGAGGCCGACTGGATGCTTAAGATGCAGGACTCCGCTACGGGAGGGGTATATTCCGAGACCGTAGTAAAAGAAAAGAATACGGCACCTTATGTTACCAAACTGGAATCCTGTGTGGAACCGGTAACCTTAGAGGCAACGGCTTCTTTTGCGGCGGTGATGGCGAAGTTCAGCTATATTTATCAGGCTTACGATACGGCTTATGCCACGGAATGCTTAAGGGCGGCGGATAGAGCATGGCGTTTTATGGAGAACAGCCGCAGCGGCAAAGAGATAGAACAGCGATTCTTTGCGGCTACGGAACTTTATCGTGCAACCGGCTACAGCTCCTATAGGAGGGCGGCGGAAGGCTATCTGAAAGAGGGTTCCTATGATATGGAGGACGATTATTTCTTCTGGGGCTGTACCACGTATATATCCACCAAACAGAGCGTAGATATAAATATATGCAGCGATGTGATGAAGGCACTGATGAACGACGCGGAGAGTATTTCCGAGAGGGCGAGGGGGGCAGGCTATCTGACGTTCGGAAATAAGGAACAGGATAACAATGATGAGCTTCTTCACGAGATGATGAGGCTTACGGTGGCCGATCATATCATCGCTAACCACGAATATGAGACGATCATAGAGAATCACATCCATTATTTTATGGGGCGCAATGGAAAGGCGATCAGCTACATAGACGGTGCAGGTGACAATAATTATGCGGATATCGATGCTAAGCTGGGAATCATGAACCGGTTCGATTTGAATGCGGAGCTTATCTTCATGATGAGTGAGGTGATAAGCTGGTATAACAACGTTGAGGAATAAGAGTGGAATCGGTAAAAAGCACTTTTTGCATAGATATGGGCAATTTATATGTTTTATATGGAAGAAATGAGTGCTATGCTGTAAGGAATGGATTAAGGGATTGCAGTTCATAGGACAGAAAGGCGGAAGGGACAGTATGAAAATAGTGGTTTTGGCAGGAGGAATCAGTACGGAGAGGGATGTCTCCCTAAGCTCCGGAAGAATGATATATGAGGCGCTTAAGAATAACGGGCACAAGATAGTGCTGTTAGACGTTTACTTAGGCTATGAAAAAGAGGACGTGGGAGCGATCTTTGAAAAGCAGGAGGACTGGGCGAAGGAAATCGGTGCAGTGGGTGAGAGAAACCCCGATATCGAGGCGGTGAAAGCCCTTCGCAGCGACGGAGACAAGAACTTTTTTGGTCCTAATGTCATTTCTATTTGTCAGGCTGCAGACGTGGTATTCATGGCTCTGCACGGACAGAACGGGGAGAACGGAAAGATTCAGGCTTGCTTTGATTTGATGGGCATCCGCTATACGGGGGCGGATTATGTGAGCTCCGCACTCTGCATGGATAAAGGTCTTACCAAGGAACTGCTGGATTACCATGGCATTCCGGTACCCCGTGGAATCAGCTTGAAAAGGGGAGAAGAAGACCCTAAGTCCGTACCCTTTCCTTGTATCATTAAGGCCTGCTGCGGGGGTTCCAGCGTAGGAGTATGTATCGCAAAGGACGAGAGAGAATATGAGGCGGCTTTAGAAGAGGGTTTTCGCTATGACGAAGAGGTCATTATAGAGCAATATGTAAATGGAAGGGAATTTTCCATAGGGGTCATGGACGGAAAAGCGCTGCCGGTAATCGAGATTGCGCCGCTTGAAGGCTTTTATGACTATAAGAATAAATATCAGGCAGGAAGCACTGTGGAGACTTGCCCTGCTCTTCTTTCGGAGAGAAAGACGAAGGAGATGCAGTTTTTGGCGGAGAAGGCATTCCAGGTACTGCGCCTTAAGAATTATGCACGCATGGACTTTATGATGAACGAGGAGGAAGAGATTTTCTGCCTGGAAGCGAATACTCTGCCCGGCATGACGCCCACCTCTCTGCTGCCGCAGGAGGCTCAGGCACAGGGATTAAGTTTCGGTCAGCTATGTGAGAAGATCATAGAGTCTGCGCTTAAGTAGTCGGGGGAGACGTTTGCGAAATTGTTAGGTTGTGAAAATTTTATGTACAATTGTGGTAGGAAGACGCTTTCTTCGATGTATTAGGTTTCTGTTCCTTCGCTCACAGCTGTATTTTCTAAAGGAAACCGTAAATGTAGCGACAAGGGACGGGCCGGCAGCAAAGTACATCCATGTACTGTGCTGCCTAACGGCCGCATCCATGCGGCAGTTTCCCTGTGAATCGTAGGTTTCCTTAAGAAAATGCAAGCCGTTCGTTATAAGAACTGAAACCTAATACACTGAAGAAAGTCTCCGGAAAGCCTTGGAATTGTATATAAAATTAGCGAAAGTTACGAGTTTCGTAATTGTCTGAAATAAAATATGTATATGTAATTGCGATAAATGGAAAGGAATTGGGATAAAGAATGAAAAACCTTACTTTGCATAAGATAGCGGAAGCTTGCGGCGGGAAGCTGTTTGGCTGTGACGGGGAGACGGATAAAGAAGTATCGGGTGTGGTGCTGGATTCCCGGCTGGTAGAAGAGAATTTCTTATTTGTGGCGGCGAAGGGAGAGCGGGTGGACGGCCATGATTTCATCTCTCAGGTCATGGATAATAAAGCGGCAGGCGTTGTGTGTGAGAGAGTTCCTAAGGAGGTGGACGGCCCTTATATACTCGTGAAGGATTCCTTTCAGGCGCTGAAGGATATTGCAGAGTTCTACCGAAAGCAGTTAGACATTAAGGTGGTAGGCATAACGGGCAGCGTAGGGAAAACGAGCACGAAGGAATTCATCGCCTCGGTGCTGGCTGAAAAGTACCAGGTACTTAAGACGGAGGGAAATTACAATAATGAGATAGGACTCCCGCTGACCGTGCTGAAGATACGAAAACATCATCAGGCGGTGGTGCTTGAGATGGGAATCAGCGATTTCGGCGAGATGCACAGACTGAGCAAGATAGCGAGGCCGGACATTTGTTTACTTACCAATATAGGGGAATGTCATTTGGAAAACCTGAAATCCAGAGAAGGAATATTGCAGGCCAAGACAGAGATCTTCGACTTTATGCAGGAAGACGGTGCTATATGCGCTAACGGCGACGACGATATGCTTCGCAGGATAGAAGAGATGAATGGGCATAAAGCACTTAAGGGAAGAAAGCCGATTTATTTCGGGCTGAATGAGTCTAATCCCGTATATGCGGACGAGATAGAAAACAAAGGACTTTTTGGCAGCAGCGCGAAAATTCATATGGAGAACGGCGAGTTCACGGCGGAGATTCCCCTGCCCGGCGGACATATGGTGTACAATGCGCTGGCAGCAGCCTGCGTAGGAAGTCTTCTGGGGCTTAGCGGAGCGCAGATCCGGGAAGGGATAGCCAAGGTAAAGCCCTTGGGAGGAAGGAGCAATATCATTCGCCTGCCGGAACGTGTAGTCATCGACGACTGCTATAACGCCAATCCGGTCTCCATGTGCGCAGCGCTGGATTTGTTGGAAGCGGCGCTTACCAGAAGGGTAGCGGTTATAGGGGATATGTTCGAGCTCGGAGACAATAAGGAACGGATGCATGCTAAAGTGGGAGCCTATGCCGTAGAAAAGGGCATCGAGGTAATCGTCTGTATCGGGGAGCTGTCAGTAAACATGTACGACAGTGCCGGAGAAGCAATGCAGGAAGCAGGCAGAGAGAATACAGAGCTTTACTATTTTCCAGGGAAAAAAGAATTCCTGGAAAAGATGTCAGGTATTCTGCGAAAGGGCGACACCGTATTGGTGAAGGCATCTCACGGAATGGCTTTTGAAGAGATTGTGAAAGCGCTTTACACAAGTTCTTTATTTTTAAAATAAGCTTCCTTTACAATGTTCTGTACATATACGCCTACGAACTTCCGCTCTTCTTTTGGCATATCTTTAATATATATGGGTTTGCCGTATTCGATTACCACATGTGCCTTTTTGATTCTGGGCAGATGGTCTTCGAAGATGGCTCCCGAATTGTTGATGGACATAGGTATGATGGCGCAGCCCGACTTCTCCGCTATCTTGAAGCTTCCTTCATGGAAAGGGAGAAAAGTATCATTTACCTTGTTTCTCGTTCCTTCGGGAAAGATGCAGATAGAGATTCCCGACTTCACCTTTTCGATTCCTTGCAAAATAGTCTGCAAGCCCTGCTTTATGTCCTTACGGTCGAGGAAAAGGCAGTGAAGGTTGTTCATCCAGTTAACTAACAAGGGGAATTTCTGCATTTCCTTTTTGGCGATATAACCGGTAGGCCTGGGAACTCTCGTATAGGTGAGAAGGATGTCGAAATAGCTCCTGTGGTTGCCCACATATAATACAGGAGCATCCAAGGGAACATTTTCCTCCCCGATCACAGTCACGGTGGTCCCCGCAATCTTCAGGCAGCAGCGAAATGCCCAATTTACGATGGCAAGAGAGCTGGTGTTTTTTTTGTCCATGTTAAATTTACCAAGGATCCATTCTGCAATCATAAGAGGAATGCTGAATATAAGAAATAAAATAACAAAAGAGGCGACGCCGATAATTCGTATCATGGTATTTTGTCCTCCCGAAAGGCAATTCTTTTTGTATTTGTAGTATTTATTATAGCGGACGCTTTTGCATTAGGCAATAGAAAAAAAGGCGCAGGAAAGGAATAGTCGATTTGTTTCTAAAATAGAATGAAATGAATACAGAACACTCATAGAAAGAGGAAAGGATGTTGCGAAGATGAGGAAGAAATGGATTTTACTCGTAGTAGCGGTTACAGCGCTGCTTTCGTGTCTGTCAGGGTGCGGGGGTAAAACGGGGGACATGAATGAAAAGATTAAAGATATAGAATTTACAGTATTGGGAGAAGATAATTTACCGGAGGAATTAAAGCAGATCATAGAAGATAAAAAAGAAAAGGAATTTAAAATCACTTACCAGGACAACGATTATATCTACATCTGCGTCGGCTATGGACGACAGGAGACAGGAGGCTACAGTATCACGGTAAACGGGCTGTATATGACGGGAAATGCGGTATATGTAGACACGAACCTGATCGGGCCCGAAGCAGAAAGCAGGGAACTTTATAAGGCGCAGGAGAAGGAAAGCGCATCCTATCCTTATATTGTGCTGAAAACGGAATATTTTGATAAGTCGGTAGTTTTTGATTGATTGTTACAGGGAGAATAGGCTATACTTGTTTCGAGGATAAGGATAAAACAAATATACGTTACTAAGAAGTTACTGAGAACGGAGTGAACAGTAACGAACATGGAGAACGAGGATGATATTAATAAAAAACGGGTATGTGCTGGATCCGAAAAGCGGAAAGGAAGGCACGGCGGATATTTTAATAAAGGATGAGAGAATTGTCAGGCTGGGTCCCGGAATCGAACCCGAGGAGGGCACGAGGGTCATCGATGCGGCGGGGAAAATAGTTGCTCCGGGCTTGGTGGATGTGCATGTGCATTTCAGGGACCCTGGCTTTACGTATAAAGAAGACATAGCTACAGGAGCGAAGGCTGCGGCAAAAGGCGGCTTTACCACGGTGGTTATGATGGCTAATACAAGACCTCCCGTGGATAACGAGGAGACCTTGGCATATGTGCTGCAAAAGGGAAAAGAGACGGGGATTCATGTGGAGACCTGTGCCAATATTACCATAGGAATGGAAGGACAAGCACTTACGGACATGGAACGCCTGTCTGAAATGGGAGCGGTAGGTTTTACCGATGACGGCATCCCTCTTTTGGATGAAAACATCGTAAAGCAGGCGATGGTTCAGGCGAAGAAGCTTAACAAGCCCCTTAGCTTTCATGAGGAGAATCCGGAATATATTGCCAATAACGGAGTGAATGCAGGGAAGGCTTCTGAATATTACGGAATCGAAGGATCGGACCGGATGGCGGAAATCGATATGGTAAGGCGGGATATTGCCCTCGCACAGGGACTCGGTGCCGACATATCCATTCAGCATATCAGTACAAAAGAAGCGGTTGACCTGGTCCGCCAGGCGAGAAAGACAAACCCGCACATATATGCGGAGGCCACGCCTCACCACTTTACTTTGACGGAGGAGGCTGTGATTTTTCATGGCTCTCTGGCGAAGATGAACCCTCCCCTTAGAGAGGAGGAGGACCGGCTCGCCATTATAAAAGGACTTCAGGACGGAACTATAGGAATTATAGCTACGGATCACGCACCCCACAGTGCAGAGGAGAAGGGAAAGCCCCTTACGGAGGCTCCCAGCGGAATTATCGGTCTTGAAACATCTCTTTCCTTAGGCGTGCGGGAGCTGGTGGAGAAGGGATATCTTTCCATGAACGAGCTGTTAAGCCGCATGTCCTATCAGCCGGCAATGCTTTATCATTTGGATGCAGGCTATCTGGAGGAAGGCGGCCCCGGAGATTTGGTCATATTCGATAAAGATGAGACATGGACGCCTGCGAGCTACCTTTCCAAATCATCGAACACCCCCTTTACAGGGGAGAGTCTGCCATGCAGGATTCATTACACCATTTGCGGAGGAAAAGTTGTTTATTCCCGCGGGCAATGAGCCAGGCGCAGGCTTGCCTGCATTTGGCGAATGCCGCGAGGGCCAAATACCCCGCAACTTACGGCGGGGTGTTTGACTCGATTTAAGCGGATGGTACATCAAATTTTGAAAGGATAAAGGGCAACGGAACAGATGAAAAAGGTAAAAACAAAGGTTCTGTCACAGACGAAAATAGCTGATGACATTTACGATATGTGGATAGAGAGCGATTTGGCATCCGGAGCAAAGGCAGGGCAGTTTATTTGCATATATCCACACAGTGAGAGCACCCTTCTCCCCAGACCAATAAGCATCTGCGAATCGGATAGGGAAGGGAACAGACTTAGGATCGTCTATCGCGTAGTAGGCAAAGGAACGGAAGAATTATCCCTTTATCATACGGGCAGAAATATTAAAATATTGGGAAATCTGGGAAACGGCTTTCCTCTTTCGAAAGCAGCAGGAAAACGGGTGGTTCTGATGGGCGGAGGTATTGGAATCCCCCCCATGTTACAGCTTGCCAAGGACCTGAAAAGCGAAGGAAAGGCCAGAGAGATAATGGTAATCGCAGGTTATAGGAACGGACAGCTCTTTCTGAAAAGTGATATGGAGGAATATGCGCCGGTATATGCGGCGACTGAGGACGGCAGCGCCGGAACAAAGGGAAACGTGCTGGACGCAGTGTCGGCTCTGAGCATTCGCCCCGAGGTCATCATGGCCTGCGGCCCGATGCCTATGCTGCGGGCGATAAAAAAGTATGCGGAGATGGAAGGGATAGAGGCTTACATTTCACTGGAGGAGCGGATGGCCTGCGGAGTCGGCGCGTGCCTGGGCTGTGTCTGCCGGACGAAAGAAAGGGACAAACATTCCCATGTTAATAATGCGAGAATCTGTACGGACGGTCCCGTATTCGATGCGCGGGATGTGGAAATCTGACAGGGAAAGCCAAGGAGGACATTGAATGAATACAAAAGTAACGATAGCGGGCGTCGAGTTCAAGAATCCGGTAATGACGGCATCAGGGACCTTCGGTTCGGGCATGGAATATGCACAGTTCGTAGATTTGAACCGGTTGGGTGCCGTGGTGACCAAAGGTGTGGCCAATGTTCCTTGGGAAGGGAATCCTACTCCCCGGATAGCGGAGACCTACGGAGGGATGCTGAACGCCATTGGCCTGCAGAACCCGGGAGTGGAGGTATTCCTGCAAAGGGACGTTCCTTTTTTGAAAAAATATGATACGAAAATCGTCGTGAATGTCTGCGGAAAAACGGTAGAGGACTATTTGGAAGTAGTAGAACGCCTTGGGGATTCTGAGGTAGATATGCTTGAGATCAATGTTTCCTGCCCCAATGTGAAGGAAGGCGCGATTGCTTTCGGGCAGAAGGCGGACTGCCTCTATGATATCACGTCCCAGATCAAGAAAAAGGCAAAGCAGCCGGTGGTTATGAAGCTTAGCCCCAACGTGACGGATATAACGGAAATGGCAAAAGCTGCAGAGGCTGCGGGAGCGGATGCGCTTTCCCTGATCAATACGATTACCGGGATGAAAATTGATATCCATAAAAGAACCTTTGCTCTTGCCAATAAAACCGGCGGACTTTCCGGCCCTGCCATCAAGCCGGTGGCGGTGCGCATGGTCTACCAGGCCTCTCACGCGGTGCAAATCCCGATCATCGGTATGGGAGGAATCGCAGATGCGGAGGATGCCATTGAATTTCTCCTGGCGGGAGCGACGGCGGTGGCGGTGGGGGCAATGAACTTCGTGAATCCGTATGCGACGGAGGAGACGGTAGAAGGCATCGAAGAATATATGAGAAAATATCGGATTGAGGATATCAATTCTTTGATTGGCAGTGTGGAATAGCCGAAATTAATAAAGAATAAATAATCAGGAGGAACCTATTGATAATATAGGCTTCTCCTGATTTTTATGTAATAGGTAAGTGCCCCTGTTACATAAAAATGGATGCGCAGCTACGTGTGCGGAGCACACTTTTGTTCTTAGCAATTTTTAGATGAATCCGGGCAACTTTTGCATAGAATGGCGATTTTTGGAATGTTATATTGAATTTAAGGAATTCTAAATCTATTACGGGGCGAAAGGACGGGAGTTATGAAGAAAAAGTGGATAGCAAAGAACGCAGGGAAGAAAAAAGGAATTGCGGCATCACTTATGAAAGCCTTCTGCATACCGGTCATCCTCATTATTTTATTGGGAGCGGTATCATACCGTACTGCTTCCAACGTTGTGACAGAAAAATATGAGGAGTCTGCGCAAGCGACGATGACGGCAATGGATCTGTATCTGACCCTGGTATGCGATACGACAAAATCAAAAATGACGGAAATGCTCATGGATAAAAACCTTCAGGATTATTATTCCAAGTATTACGAGCATAATACATCCGAGGGCATACAGGCATATAACAATCTGTTGCTGAGCATGAGTGTTTCTCAGGTAACATTGAAACATATGGGAGACTATTTTATTTTTGCGGAAAAGGGGAAGTGCGTGATCAGCACTACTCAGTCCAGACTTTTACCGGATAATGCTTATGAGGAATTCATGAAGACGGAGCCTGTAAAGGTTTTTGCGGATGGCAAGACGGCAAATACATGGATTGGTTACCATGATTATATTGACGAACAGCTTGGATATCAAAGAGAGAAGTATGCGTGTTCCTATGTGACCAGATTTGCGGATAAGACAGGTGTGATTGTAGCGGATATCAGCAAGGATTTCATGGAACAAGCGCTGGGCACTATGAATTTCGGGGAAGGAAGCATGAAAGGAATCATAACGCCTGACGGCAGGGAAATACTTGTGAAGGAAACGTGGAAAGAGGGAAAGATGGATACGGAGCCGCTGCCCGACGGCGAGAAGATATTTGCAGATTATACGGCTGCCGGCGCTGAGGGGCAGCAAAGCAGCTTTGTGGAGTATCATGAGGAAAAGTATCTGTTTACATATTCTGATATCGGCGAGACGGGAATGAAGGTATGCGCTTTGATTCCAATGGAACGCATTGTCAGTGAAGTGTCACATATCCGTACGGTTACAGTTGCCTTCGTCGCCATCGCCGTTATTGTGGCACTGACTTTGGGAATCGGTATATCCACGGGTATCGGTAAGGAGATAAAGAACATCAGGCGATTCCTTGAGAAGATGTCGGGGGGAGATTTTACCCAGTCGGTTTCCACCAGAAGAAAAGACGAGTTTCATACACTTGCGGACTCTATCAACCATATGGGCGGATGTGTTCGTGAGCTGATTGGAGAACTGACCGGTTTTGAAGAAGAAGTAGCAATGTCGGTAAGGAAGGTCAATGAGACTTCGGATATAGTGGTGACAGCGATTCAGGATATAGCGGCAACCATGGATGAGGTATCGGCGGGAGCTTCTTCCCAGGCAGAAGATACGGAACATTGTATGGTACAGATGTCCGAATTTACCGAGCAGATCCAGAGCATATGCGAGAATACCGAGCATATGAGTCAAAATGCAGATGAGGTTATGGGGTCGCTGACCGAGGGCAGGCAGAAAATAAATAACTTAAACGAGAAATCAAATGATACGATAGATGTAACAAAAGAATTGGTGGAAAATATACTGAGGGTACGGAACCAGTCGGAAAATATAGGCGGCATAGTGAATACCATAAATGAAATAGCCGCACAGACGAATCTGCTGTCGCTGAATGCGTCTATAGAAGCGGCCCGTGCAGGTATGCAGGGAAAAGGCTTTGCAGTGGTCGCAGAGGAAATACGAAAGCTGGCAGATCAGTCTATGGCAGCCGGAAATGAAATAAAGAATATCATAGATCAAACGGATAAGATGACGGCTGAAGCTACCAGATCGGCGGAAAAGGCAGAAGGTATCGTAAATATACAGAAGGTATCGTTAGAAGAAACGAATCATATATTTGCCCGGATGGAAGGCTGTATCGGAGAGCTGCTGAGAGGATTCCAGATTGTATTGGAAGATTTGGAGAGCATGGGAGGCAGCAGAGATCAGATGGTGAAATCCATAACAAGCATATCGGCATTTTCGGAACAGGTGGCGGCATCTACCCAGGCAGTTACAGGGACTATTAAGAATCAGAGAGAAGTATTAAATCAATTGGCGGAAAGATCAGAACGCCTGCAGGGAAAATCAGAGGAAATGAGCGGTCTGATGGGCCGGTTTAAGGTTTAGAAATACCGGGCGGAAGCAATAAAAATAACCGGAATAAATGACCTCCGTACGTAATACAATTACTATAAGTAAACTTTATCAAAGTTTGATAATGGTAATCGAAGCGATACGGAGGTATTTTTGTGGAGTTAGTAAGGAAAAATATACATATGGACCGCATCAAGGGTCAGGCAGCCACACAGATTACGTTAGAAGACGACGTTAATATCTCAGATTCCAAACCGGATGTGAGCAAGCTGATTTATGATAGAGGAAGCGTGTGTTTGGATGAGGTAAAGGCGACGGAGGACCATGTGACGGTAAAAGGAAAGCTGAACTTCGCGGTAATGTACCTGCCTGAGGGGGACAATATGATACCGTGCTGTATGGAAGGTTGTATTCCTTTTGAAGAGCAGATATATATGGATGGAGTTCAGAGCGGAGACAGTGTGAAAGTGAAATGGGATCTGGAGGATATGACCATCGGGCTTATCAATTCCAGAAAGCTGAGCGTTCAGGCACTCGTTTCCTTTAAGTTTCTTTCGGAGGCAATGTGCGATGAAGAGACTGCGGTGGATCTGTATCACGAGGAGCCGGTGGAATATAGGAAGAAACCTCTCGAAATTATGCAAATGACCGTGAAAAAAAGAGATATTTTCCGTATCAAGGAAGAGTTGGAACTGCCTCAGAACTATCCGAATATTTTCCAGATCATATGGCAGGGTATCGATGTGGACAATGTGGAGTTCCGGGCAGGAGAGGGAAAGCTCTCGGTACAAGGTGACCTTCACGCATTTTTCTTATATGAGGGAGAGGGAGAAGAAAATCCGGTCAGGGCATTTGCGACTACGGTACCCTTCAACGGTATGATAGAGTGCAGCGGATGCGAAGAGGGAATGATCGGAGATGTGGAATATTCCATAGGTCATATAGAAGTGGAAATACGCCCCGATTTCGACGGCGAGCAAAGAATATTAGGTGTGGAAGTCGTTCTTGATTTGGACATCGATATCTATGAGGAAACCAGACTGGATATTCTTTCCGGCATTTACGGCGTAGTAAAGGAAGTTGAGGCGGTAACCAGACCGGCGCAGTTCAAGGGATTTCTGGGAAGACCTGCAGGTAAGGTCAAGGTGAGCGACAGAATGAAGCTCCAGGGATCAGATACGCATATGCTCCAGCTTCTCCACAGCGATGCACAGGCCAGGATAGAGAACAAAGAAATCGTGGAAAACGGCATTCAGGTCAAGGGAGTTTTAAACGTACAAACGTTGTATTTGAGCAGCGACAGCAAGATACCTTACGGCTTTGTGAAGGGAGTATTCCCCTTCAGCCATGTACTGGAGGTGCCGGGCATTAATGAAAACTCTTCTTATAAAGTAAATGCGGGAATAGAACAGCTGTCAGTTGCTATGGTAGACAGCGATGAGGTGGACATTAAGGCAGTGGTTTCGTTTAAGGGAATCGCCTTCGACCAAAAGACGGAGGATATTGTGACGGACGTTGCCGTCTCGGAGCTGAATATGGATAAACTTAACGAACTTCCCAGTATTGTAATCTATGTGGCGAAGGAAGGCGACAGTCTTTGGGATGTAGGCAAGAGGTATTATGTGCCGATTTCCCAGATTAAGGAAACCAACGAAATGGCCACGGACGATATTAAGGCGGGAGATAAGCTGCTCATTGTAAAGGGGATTTCAAAATAGAAGATAAAATTAGAAAAGGGAAAGAACGTTTTATATGCTTTCCCTTTTTTTGTTGACTATTTAGTTTTTAAGCGTTTGCAGCCTCTGCCAGCTTATCGAATTTGTCCATTACAGCCTGATAAGTTTTCTGACTGATATCAGGAAGCTTGTCTCCCCATGTCTTCGTAGCCTGCTCAAAGCCTTTTTTGAAGGCATCTCTCATAGCTTCTATTTTGTCGGGATCGCCCCCGGTCAAAGCTGTTGCGAAATCTATGATGCGGCCGGAGGTCTGCTCCACGCTCCAATAGCCATCTTCGGCGATGTCGGCCTGCGCCTGTGCCTTCGTTGCAGCGTCTACGGTGAAATCGCCGCTTGCGAGAAAACTCCAAATGCTGTCCGTTTTTCCCAGGGTCTTGCCCTGATTAACGATTATCTGCTCTACAAGGCTCTTAAACTGTGCGGTGCGGGCATCTGCATCCGCTTTTAGTTTGGCGATAAGTGCGGTATCCTGTTTATAAGTCTTTTTGGATGCCGTCTCCGTAGCTGCGGAAGATTCATAAATTACTCCGCTTGTATTTTCTTCTTTTACAGATTCCGCATCGCTGCTCTTTTTGGCTGAGTTATATGTACCATAAGCATCCGCGGTGCTCATACCGCTTGTAATTCCGTTTACGCCCATCTCTAAACCCTCCTTGGTCATATGCGTTGTCACTAAGTGATGTATAGTCCGACTAGAAATATTTTCCTAGTATTGCAATATATATCGTCAGTTTATAGTTATTTAATTAGTGCTCACATTGATTTTTCCTCTTATATTGTATATAATTAAGTACATTAAATGTATACAAAATGCAAACGGGGTACAATATGGATAAGATAACGAGGAAAGCCTATGCCAAAATTAATCTGGGTCTGGATGTGCTAAGGCGAAGAGAGGATGGTTATCATGAAGTGAGGATGATCATGCAGTCGGTGGGTCTGTACGATACACTGACCTTCACGAGGCACGAGGAAGCGGGCATAGCGGTCGTTACGGATAAAGAGGAGCTTCCGGGAGATGAGAGCAATTTGATTTATAAGGCGGCAAAGCTTCTTACAGATACATATGGTATCCGGCAGGGCGTACACATCGCGCTTGAGAAACGGATTCCCATGGCGGCGGGGATGGCCGGCGGCAGCACCGACGCAGCCGCAGTTTTCCATGGAATGAACGAGATGTTCTCCTTAGGTCTGTCCATAGAAGAAATGTGCGTGCTGGCGGTGAGAATAGGGGCGGATGTTCCGTACTGTATAAAGGGAGGAACGGCATTAGCGGAAGGGATCGGAGAGATTCTTTCGGATTTGCCCGGTATGCCTGACTGCTTTTTGCTGATTGCTAAGCCGGACATCGACGTATCCACCAAATTCGTTTATGAGAATTTACATGCGGATTGTTTGGAGTATCATCCGGATATTGACGGTATGATACGTGCTCTTAGCAGTAAGGAGCTGGGGAGCGTGGCGGCAAAACTTGGCAACGTGCTGGAAACAGTAACGGTGAAAAAATATCCTCAAGTGGAGGAAATCAAGGATTTTATGAAGGCGCAGGGGGCGCTGAACGCTTTGATGAGCGGCAGCGGACCTACGGTATTCGGAATATATGATTCCAAAGAACGGGCGTATGAGGCGCAGGAGGCGCTGGAGCGGGCAGGGCTGGCAAAGCAGGTATTTGTCACTGTTCCGGTAAATACGGGAAGATAAAAGTTATTATTCAGCCTTTAGATTTCTAATAACAAAACAAATTTTATTTAAAAGACTGGACATGAGATGACGGGGTTAGTATGAAAGGTATGGTATTGTATGAGCGATAATTTTCAGGTAAATATGGATGAATTCCTGCCGCTTAGAGACGTGGTGTTCAACACGCTTAGAAAGGCGATTCTTACCGGAGAGCTGAAGCCGGGGGAGCGGCTGATGGAGATTCACCTCGCCAATAAGCTTGGTGTCAGCAGGACTCCGATAAGGGAGGCGATCCGCAAGCTGGAGCTGGAGGGTCTGGTCACGATGATCCCCAGAAGAGGGGCTGAGGTGGCGCAGATCACGGAGAAGAGCTTGAAGGACGTTTTGGAGGTGCGCCGTGCGTTGGATGCGCTTTGCGCGGAGCTGGCATGTGAACGCATTACAGACGAGGAAATGGTGCATCTTAAGGAGGCCTGTGCGCAGTTCGAGAAAGCGACCAGACAAAAAGACGTGACGGTGATAGCCAAGGCGGATGTGGCTCTTCATGACATCATCGTGGCGGCCACCGGCAATCAAAGGCTGGTACAGCTTGTGAATAATCTGGCGGAGCAGATGTATCGTTACCGCTTTGAGTATATTAAGGATAAAAGCCAGCATGAAAAACTGATAGAGGAGCATAGAATAATATACGAAAGCATCCTGAACAAGAACTGTGAGGCGGCAGCGAGAGCGGCAAAGCTTCATATAGACAATCAGGAGTCCTCCATTATCAAGCAGATACGGCTGGAGAACAAGCAGAAATAAGAGGACATATGGAATAAGGCCGGAAAAATGAGGGCAGACTTCTTTTAGTAAGGTTCCGCAAACGGACGAAGCGGAACGGAGTAAGGAGAAGCCTGATGAAAAAAATATGGGAAACCGGTGTGATTCTATTTGCAGCTATGGGATTTTGGGGTATGATATATCCTGACTTGTGCTTTACCCAGGATGTATGCCGAGCCGTTTATGTAGATACATATGGTAATGTGCAGGATGCAGTGAAGACAGAAGATGCAGGAAGTATAGGGAATGCAGAAGATACAGAGGATTTGTCGGAGCAGGATATGTTTACCCAGCTTAGTAATGCCAAGCCGGGACAGATCCGGGTAAAAAGTGCATTTATAGATTATTTTTTCGGCAGCAGAGGGGAAGAGGCAAAAGATGATTCCGGGCAAGATGCCGATACGCCGAAGAACCTTAAGGAAACGGCGAGTATAACAGAAAGCAAAGGAAATGGCAATGACAGCAATAAAGGAAACAAAGGCTCTCAGTGAGTTGCCCGTAGGTGTGTTCGACTCGGGCGTGGGAGGACTGACCGTAGCACGGGAAATTATGCGCCAGATTCCCAATGAGAAAATAATATATTTCGGAGATACGGCAAGGGTACCTTACGGAAGCAAATCCAAAGAAACGATTACGAAATACTCCAGACAAATTGTACATTTTCTGCAGGATCAGCAGGTCAAGGCGATCGTGATCGCCTGCAATACGGCCAGCGCTTATGCTCTGGATGAAATCGAAAAGGAAATCGATATACCTATGATCGGAGTGGTAAAGCCGGGAGCAAAGGTGGCTACGGAGGCCACGGGCAACGGCAGGATAGGCGTCATCGGAACGGAGGGTACGGTAGGAAGCCATATTTACTCTACATATATCAATAAAATAAATCCTGACATTAAGGTGATAGGCAAGGCGTGTCCGTTGTTCGTTCCCCTTGTGGAAGAGGGACTTTGGCAGGATCCGGTAACGGACGAAATTGCGACGAGATATTTGAGCGAGCTCATCGACTGCGATATCGATACGCTTATTCTCGGTTGCACTCATTATCCTCTGATTCGTTCCACCGTAGGAAAAATCATGGGAGAAAAAGTGACTTTAGTTAATCCGGCATATGAGACGGCGAGGGAGCTGAAGGAGCTGCTGGAAAGAGAAAATCTGTTAAATGAGAAGATTCCCGGCCTTGGAGACAACCGTTACCGCTTTTATGTGAGCGATATGGCTGATAAATTCAAGACCTTTGCTAATTCTATTTTGGAATACGGTATATTGTCCGCCAAAACTATTAACATAGAGAACTATTAGTCCGTAAAAGCGGATATGGGGTATAAGTTTGAAAGAATTATATTCTTTCAACCGGAGATTTGTACTTAAGGTGTGCAGGCACACCTGCACAAAGTCTCCAGACTTTGAAAGGGCATGGATATAATTATGACAAAAGAGGTATTGCTGTCTTTAAGAGGACTACAATTCGATAACGGTTCTTTGGACGCGGATAAGATAGAGACCATTACTCCGGCGGAGTATTATAAAAGGGATGACAGCCATTACGTCATCTATGAAGAAACGTCGGAAGGCTTTGACGAAAGCACGAAGAACATTATTAAGTTCAAGCGCAACTCTCTGGATCTGACGAAAAAGGGGCTGGTAAACGTTCACATGAGCTTCGAAGAGAACAAAAAGAATCAGACGAGCTACACCACTCCTTACGGGGAAATCTTAATCGGAATCGACGCCAGAAGCATCCGGCTGGGCGAAGAGGAGGAGCGGATCGTGGTGGATGTGGATTATGCGCTGGAAATCAATTATGAGCATTTTGCAGACTGCAAGATAAGAATGGATATACGTTCCAAGGAAAGCGGAGGCTTTTCGCTTCAGGGAGAATGAGAATAAAAAAGACGGCTCTGCATTTAAGGAATGTGCTGACCCCCAAAAGTTAGACCTAAAAATCTAACGATTGGAGGTCAGTATTTTATGTCCAAATATACTTTTGAATTTAAGAAAAAGGTTGTGATGGCTTATCTAAATGGAGAAGGAGGAAAAGA
>JAEWPN010000064.1 GCA_023399455.1 Bacillota bacterium | reverse complement strand
CTGATATAAGCGTCGTGAAGCTGGATATACTTACCTACAAGGGCAATGGTCACTTCTCCCGAAGGAGTGCGCAGGGATTCTACCATGTTTTCCCAATCGCTTAAGTCGGGCTCGGGGCAGGGGAGCTTTAAGCATTCGCAGGCAACCTGTGCCAAATGCTCCTTCTCCATAGCAAGGGGCGCTTCGTAGAGGTATTCTACATCCAGATTCTGCAGTACACGATTGTTGGATACGTTGCAGAACAGAGCAATTTTATCTTTGATACCTTGATCCAGCGGATATTCGCTGCGGCATACGATAATATCGGGCTGGATACCCATTCCCTGAAGCTCTTTTACGCTGGCTTGTGTAGGCTTGGTCTTCATTTCCTGTGAAGCTCTCAGGTAAGGGATCAGGGTAACATGGATCAGGATGGCATTTTCCCGTCCCACCTCATGCTGGAATTGCCGGATGGATTCCAAAAAGGGCTGGCTTTCGATGTCTCCCACAGTTCCGCCAACTTCGATGATGGCGATCCTCATTTCCTGATCACTGAAGTTGCGGTAAAAGCGGCTTTTGATTTCGTTGGTTATATGAGGGATCACCTGAACAGTACCGCCGCCGTAGTCGCCTCGTCTCTCTTTTTGAAGGACGGACCAATAAATCTTGCCGGTGGTAACGTTGGAATTTTTATCCAGATTTTCGTCGATGAACCTTTCGTAATGTCCGAGATCTAAGTCGGTCTCCGTTCCGTCTTCGGTAACGAATACCTCCCCGTGCTGGATGGGATTCATAGTACCGGGATCGATGTTGATGTAGGGGTCAAATTTCTGCATGGTCACCTTGTAACCACGCGCTTTTAAAAGTCTTCCTAAAGATGCGGCTGTAATTCCTTTTCCCAGACCAGAAACGACGCCGCCTGTCACGAATACGTATTTTACAGGCATTTTCTCCTCCTCAGCGATTGCATATAAGACGTTAGTTTAAAAGTGTATAGATATAGCTTTATTTTACCATAAGGCATAAATCATTACTAGGAAGCTCGTTTTTAGCTTCCTAAGTAATGTATTATACAATGGGTAGTAACTAAAAATCTACTGTTTCTATCAAAAAAATTTAGAAATCTTTTATACATGGTAAAATATTTTCATAATTATATTATTGATTTATCGAATATCAGTCTCTATAATGGAAGAAACGACGATTTACGAATAGGAGCAGGCATGGAAGATAACAATTTGAACCAATACGATGACGGTGGATATAACAACGGCAATCGCGGCGGCAATAAAAATAATAATAACGGTAACAGAGGGCCCGGCGGAAACGGCGACAACCCTAAGAAACAGAGCATTTTCCTATTGCTCATCGCCGCGCTCATCACTTTGCTGTGCATGAGCTATTTTATGAAGGCGATGACCGGCGGTACGGAGAAGGAGATTACCTATAACGAATTTATTAAAATGATCGACGACGGCGAAGTGGAAAGCGTAGTGGTAGATACCGACCAGATCACCATTTATCCTAAGAACACGGAAGATACCTCCACGAATATGTACGGAATGCCGGTGATTACTTATTATACGGGAGTTATGGAGGACAACGATACTCTGACGGCCCGCCTGATCGAACATAACGTAGATGTGAATAAGAAGGTGCCGGATGGCTCCGGGATGCTGTTTTCCATCCTTCTGACCTATGTATTCCCCATCCTTCTTATGTGGGTACTTCTAAGCTTCATTTTCCGCAGGATGTCTAAGGGCGGCGGCGGTCCCATGGGAGTGGGTAAGAGCAATGCCAAGGTATATGTGCAGAAGGAGACGGGAGTTACCTTTAAAGATGTGGCAGGAGAGGACGAGGCGAAGGAGTCCTTGCAGGAGGTAGTAGATTTCCTGCATAATCCGGGCAAGTATTCTAAGATAGGCGCTAAGCTGCCTAAGGGAGCTCTTTTGGTAGGCCCTCCGGGAACCGGTAAGACCTTGTTGGCTAAGGCGGTGGCGGGCGAAGCTCATGTGCCCTTCTTTTCATTGGCGGGCTCAGATTTTATCGAGCTGTATGTAGGCGTGGGCGCTTCGCGGGTAAGAGACTTATTTAAGGAAGCGACGAAGAACGCTCCTTGCATTATATTTATTGATGAAATCGATGCTATCGGAAGAAGCCGTGATTCCAAATACGGCGGAGGCAATGAAGAACGGGAACAGACGTTGAACCAGCTTTTGTCCGAGATGGATGGTTTCGATACCTCGAAAGGTATTCTCATTCTCGGGGCGACCAACAGGCCGGAGATTCTGGATAAGGCACTGCTGCGGCCGGGACGTTTCGACAGAAGAATCATTGTAGATAAACCGGACCTTAAGGGCCGGATTGAAATATTGAAGGTACATGCGAAGGATGTTCTGATGGACGACAGCGTGGATCTGGACGCTATAGCGCTGGCTACCAGCGGCGCGGTGGGAGCCGATCTCGCCAACATGATAAATGAAGGGGCCATCAACGCTGTACAAAAAGGGCGCAATTATGTGTGCCAGCATGATTTGTTCGAGGCGGTAGAGCAGGTGCTCGTAGGAAAAGAGAAGAAAGACCGCATTATGAGCAAGGAAGAACGCAAGATTGTATCCTATCACGAAGTAGGCCATGCGCTTCTGAGCGCTTTGCAAAAGAATTCCGAGCCGGTGCAGAAGATTACGATCGTACCGAGGACCATGGGTGCTCTCGGCTATGTGATGCAGGTGCCTGAGGAGGAGAAGTTCCTCAATACGAAGGCGGAGCTGCACGATATGCTGGTAGGCTATCTGGGCGGACGCGCGGCGGAGGAAATCGTATTCGATACGGTAACCACCGGAGCAGCTAACGATATCGAGAAGGCGACGAACATTGCCAGAAATATGGTAACCAGATTCGGAATGAGCGAAAAGTTCGGACTTATGGGCCTCGCTACGGTAGAGAGTGAATATCTGGACGGCGGCGCACGACTGACGTGCAGCGATGTGACGGCGGCGGATGTGGATAACGAGGTGAGAGAGCTGTTAAAGGAATGCTATGCGGAAGCGAAGCAGCTTCTTGGCCAGAACCGGGAGCTTATGGATAAAATTGCCGCATACCTGATAGAAAAAGAAACTATTACAGGTAAGGAATTCATGAAGATATATCGCGCAGAAAAAGGGCTGCCTGAGCCTGAAGAAAAAACAGAGGGAGAATCCGAAGCAAAAGATTCTGAGGCTGAAGTGAAAAAAATGGAATCTGAGCCAAAGCATTCTGAAACGGAAGATGGAAAAGTCATTATAAAAAAAGACAATATGGTCTTATCGCCGGAATACGAGGCGAAGAAGGCGAAAGAAGAGACTGTGAGGGAGCCGGAAAAAGAGGCACCTGCTTATGGAAGTCCGGTAGGACGTTTCTCCAATGCGTCCGGAGACTTTGTAAAGAATGGCGACTCCATCAAAAACGGTAATTTCGCAGAGGAACTGCAAAATAAAATAGACGAACAGAAATAAAAACGCAAAAGGTTCTAGGTGAGTGTTTCGCACTCATAAAAAAGAACCTTTTTGTGCGTTATTGATATTGTGGGTGAGAGATGTTTGATTTTGATGAGGAATTAAAAAAACTGCCGGTAAAGCCGGGCGTATATATCATGCACGATGAGAAGGACGTTATTATCTATGTGGGGAAGGCGATTAACCTGCACAGCCGTGTCAGGTCATATTTCCGTAAGAATATCGGCCGAGGACCCCAAATCGACAAGATGGTGACTCAGATAGCCAGATTCGAATATATCATAACCGATTCCGAGCTGGAAGCTCTGGTGCTTGAAAATAATTTAATAAAAGAATACAGCCCCCGCTATAACACCATGCTTAAGGATGACAAGACCTATCCTTATATAAAGGTGACAGCCGGAGAGGCGTTTCCCCGCGTGCTTTTTTCCAGAGAGATGAAAAAGGACCGCTCCCGTTATTTCGGCCCATATACAAGCGCCACGGCGGTGAAGGATACGATAGATCTGATCAACAAGCTCTACCTTCTGCGTACCTGCAACAGAAATCTTCCGAGAGACTGCGGGAAGGAAAGGCCCTGCCTGAATTATCATATCAAGCAGTGCTCAGCCCCTTGCCAAGAATATGTGACGCAGGAGCAGTACCGGGAGCAGGTAGATAAGGCATTGGATTTCCTGAATGGGAATTATAATCCTATTTTGAAAGAACTGGAAAGAAAGATGCAGGAGGCTTCCGACAGCATGGAGTTCGAGGAAGCGGTAAAATACAGAGATTTGTATAACAGCGTGAAGCAGGTTGCGCAGAAGCAGAAGATTACGGACAGCTACGGAGAAGATAAGGATATTATAGCCCTTGCTCTGGATGAAAATGATGCGGTGGTGCAAGTATTTTTTATTCGAAACGGGAAATTAATAGGGAGAGAGCATTTCTATATGACGCATGTGTCAGGAAATGGGAAATCACAGGTACTTCTTGATTTCGTAAAGCAGTTCTATGCGGGAACGCCTTTCATTCCCAAGGAGCTTATGCTCCAGGAGGAAATTGAGGATATCGAGGTGCTGGAGAAATGGCTGACAGCCAGAAAGGGCAGTCGTGTCTACATCAGGATCCCCAAAAAAGGTGCCAAGGAAAAGCTGGTGGAGCTTGCAGGGAAGAATGCAGCCCTCGTCTTAAGTCAGGATAAAGAGAAGATAAAGCGGGAGGAAGGCAGGACTATCGGTGCTGTGAAGGAAATAGCTTCGTTAATCGGCGTCCAGGGAATCGTGCGTATGGAAGCATACGATATTTCTAATATCAGTGGATTTGCCAATGTAGGCTCTATGATTGTTTATGAAAAGGGAAAGCCCAAAAGGAGCGACTACCGCAAATTCCGTATAAAATCGGTTTCGGGTCCCGATGATTATGCGTGCATGAAGGAAGTGCTTACCAGGCGTTTCGTACACGGAATGGCGGAGCAAAAGGAATTGGATATGAAGGAAATGGAGAAGGAGTTCGGCAGCTTTACCAAATTTCCCGATCTGATACTTATGGATGGTGGAAAGGGGCAGGTGAATATCGCATTAGAGGTACTTAAGGAGCTTCGCATCTCCATTCCGGTCTGCGGCATGGTAAAGGACGATAATCACCGGACTAGGGGACTATATTACAATAATGAAGAAATTCCTATTGACAGAAACTCCGAAGGGTTTAAACTGATTACGAGAGTGCAGGACGAGGCTCACCGCTTTGCCATAGAATATCACCGTTCTCTACGCAGCAAGTCGCAGGTGAAATCAGTGTTGGACGACATTCCCGGAGTGGGACCTTCCCGAAGAAAGGCACTGATGCGCCACTTTAAATCTATCGATGAGATTAAGTCCGCCGATGCGCAGACACTTTCCCGTGTGCCGGAGATACCTCTTCATATTGCGGAGGGCATCTATGGATTTTTCCATCAGGAATAGGCAGGCAGTGTTTTTCGGTTACTGTTTACACAGTAACGTTTTCCGAGTTCGTTTATTGATATTGTGAAGTTTCTATGTTAGAATTTATAGAATATTAAGTATTGAGATGGTATAAGATACTATATTGAGGAAAAAGGAGAAGGTTATGGCAAGTGTAAGTCTAAAAGAGATTATCGACAAAATGAAGCTTGAGAATCTGACGCCGGAGCTGGATATTTCGAAGGTGAAAATTACCCAGCCGGACATCAACAGACCGGCTTTACAGATGGCAGGTTATTTTGAGCATTTCGAGGCCACCCGTCTGCAGATTATCGGATTTGTGGAATATACGTACATGCAGGGGTTGACGCAGGGATATAAGGAAGAGGTTTACAACAAGCTTCTTTCGTGCGATATTCCGGTCATTGTCTTCTGCCGAGAGCTGCAGCCTGACCCCTTCTTTTTACAAGTAGCGCTGAAGCATGAGGTACCTATCCTTATGACGAAGAAGGCGACCTCCAATTTTACTGCCGAGATTATCCGGTGGCTGAATGTGAAATTGGCACCGTGTATCTCCGTTCATGGTGTTCTTGTAGACGTGTACGGCGAAGGCGTGCTGATTACGGGCGAAAGCGGTATAGGTAAGTCGGAGGCGGCACTGGAGCTGATCAAGAGGGGCCACCGGCTTGTAACGGATGATGTAGTAGAGATCAGAAAAGTAAGCGATGATACTTTGATCGGTTCCGCCCCCGATATTACGAAGCATTTTATAGAGCTGCGAGGAATCGGAATCGTTGATGTAAAGTCATTGTTCGGTGTATCCAGCGTAAAGGATACCCAGAGCATCGATTTGGTAATCCGGTTGGAAGACTGGGATAAAGATAAGGAATACGATAGGCTTGGACTGGAAGAGGAACATACCGAATATCTGGGAAATAAGATAGTATGCCATAATATTCCTATAAGGCCGGGACGTAATCTGGCGATTATCTGTGAATCGGCAGCGGCTAACCACAGACAGAAGAAAATGGGCTATAATGCGGCGCAGGAGCTTTATACCCGCGTGCAGAACTCTCTGGCAAGGCGCAGAGACGAAGATGATGAGGAATAACCGAGAAGGGATAAGCTGGGATGAGTAAATATGTGTTTGGCGTAGATGTGGGAGGAACCACGATAAAATTAGGACTTTTTAATAAGGACGGAGAACTTCTGGATAAATGGGAAGTGCCCACAAAGACGGAGAATGGAGGGGAAAAGATTCTTCCCGACGTAGCTGAGAGTATTCAGCGAAAGATGAAAGAGAAGAGTATTCCCAGGGACGAGGTCATCGGCGTAGGATTGGGAGCTCCCGGTCCGATCGATGCAGAGGGTACGGTATATGTTGCCGTGAACCTTGGCTGGGGAACCTTCAGTATCAGGGATACCTTGGCTGGACTTCTCGATATGAAAGTAAAGGCAGGAAATGATGCTAATGTTGCCGCTCTGGGCGAGATGTGGAAGGGCGGCGGAAAAGGCTGTAAGAATCTGGTTGCTGTAACCCTCGGAACGGGCGTAGGCGGCGGAATCATTGTAAACGGAGAGATTTTAACGGGCGCTAACGGAGGGGGCGGTGAAATCGGACATATCCACGTGCAGGATGGTGAAACAGAGGTGTGCGGCTGTGGCAATACAGGATGTCTGGAAGAATATGCTTCCGCTACCGGTGTAGTAAGACTGGCAAGGAGAGCCCTGGAGGCTACTTCGGAGCCCAGCATCTTGCGGAACAGACCGGTGGAAGCACTTTCGGCAAAGGCCGTTTTCGATGCGGTAAAGGAAAACGATGCGGTAGCTATTCAGATAGCGGAAAAATTCGGAGAATATCTGGGAAAGGGTCTGGGTGTTATCGCAGGAGTGGTGAACCCGGAGATTTTTGTTATCGGAGGAGGCGTATCGAAAGCCGGAGATATTTTATTCGATTATATAAAACCATATTTTAACAAAACAGTGTTTAAAGGCTGTAAAAATGTAGAGTTTGCATTGGCGACGCTGGGGAACGACGCCGGAATTTATGGAGCAGCCAAGCTTGTATTGGAATAAGATGGCAGGCAGCTACATACCATAATAAAAAACAGGCAGGGGTCTTAAGGTGAATTCATCAATTTACAATTATATAAAGCAGATAGTGCCTCAGGAGAACATATTATTCGATGAACCCATGAGCAGTCATACTACTTTTCGTGTAGGCGGAAATGCTAAATGCTTAGTGAAAATAGAAAGCAAGGAGCAGCTATTAAAGCTGGTGCCGATTCTACAGGCTACCGGGCAGGACTATTTTATACTCGGCAACGGCAGCAATCTGTTAGTGGGAGATAGAGGATATTCAGGCATTGTTGTTAAGATGGGCAGCGAGATGGGAAGCATGTCGGTGGAGGGGGAAAAAATGCGTGTTCCCGCGGGAGTGCTCATATCCAGTGCGGCGCAGGAGGCACTGGCCCATGGGCTGACCGGTATGGAGTTCGCTTCGGGCATACCGGGAACGATCGGCGGCGGTATAGTAATGAACGCCGGAGCCTATGATGGCGAAATGAAACAGATAGTGGAAACCGTAGAGGTCATGGACAGAAGCGGAGAAATAATGACGCTGGATAACGATACGATGGAATTCGGCTACCGCACCAGTGTAATCAAGAACCGCCCCTTTATCGTTACGGAAGCGGTACTTAAGCTTTCTGCAGGCGATAAGGAAGAAATAAAGAGCAAAATGGAGGATTTGGCGGCAAGGCGTCAGGAGAAGCAGCCTTTGGAATTGGGCAGCGCGGGAAGCACATTTAAGCGCCCTGAGGGACATTTTGCAGGCAAGCTGATCATGGATGCAGGCCTTAAGGGATATCGGATAGGCGGAGCGATGGTATCCGATAAGCACTGCGGTTTTATAGTGAATACAGGAGACGCTACCGCGGCTGATGTGCGCAAGCTCATCGAGACCGTGCAGGAGCGCGTGAAGGAGCTGTCCGGCGTGACGCTGGAAAGGGAAGTTATTTACCTGGGAGACTTTTAAATACGGAGGAAAAGCATATGAGATTCGTGATAGTGACCGGAATGAGCGGCGGCGGAAAGAGAACGGCTCTTAAGATGCTGGAGGACGCAGGCTTCTATTGTGTGGATAATCTGCCCGTTCCTTTGATAGAAAAATTTGTAGAGTTAATCGCTACTCCCAACTCGGAAATCAATAAGGTCGCGTTGGGCTTGGATGTCCGTGCGGATCAGCCCTTCGAAGAGGTCTGGAAGACGTTAGAGAACCTGAAGAAAAACGGTTATTTATATGAAATCCTGTTTATGGATGCTTCGGAACAGGTGCTGTTAAAACGCTATAAGGAATCGAGGCGGAT
Source organism: Bacillota bacterium (assembly GCA_023399455.1). Classification (GTDB taxonomy): domain Bacteria; phylum Bacillota; class Clostridia; order Lachnospirales; family Lachnospiraceae; genus Kineothrix; species Kineothrix sedimenti. The sequence continues at coordinate 3,547 of JAEWPN010000064.1, read as the reverse complement.
GCATCCCCTTTCCCCTGAGGGACGGGTGGAGGACGGCATTCATAAGGAAAGAGATATTCTTAAGACGGTGAAAGAACATGCGGATTACGTACTGGATACCTCAAATGTGCTGACTAGAGAACTGAAGGAAGAAATCGATAGGATATTTGTTATGAACGAGGAATATAACAGCCTTATGGTGACGATTCTTTCCTTCGGCTTTAAAAACGGCATGCCGGCAGACGCCGATTTAGTTTTCGATGTCCGCTTCCTGCCGAACCCTTATTATATCGATGAGCTGAAGCACCAGACCGGCAACGATCCGGCGATTCAAGAATACGTCATGAGCTTTCCCGAGGCAGAGGAATTTCTACAGAAGCTGGAGGATATGATTCTATTTTTAATCCCGAATTATGTGAAGGAAGGAAAATACCAGCTGGTAATAGGAATAGGCTGTACCGGCGGAAAACACAGAAGCGTGACGCTGGCGAACGAATTGTACAAGCGTATGAAGAATCAGGGAAATTATGGACTTAAGATTTATCACAGAGATGTGAAGCAGGGGGCATAATTATGTCTTTTTCCGCGGAAGTAAAAGAAGAATTATCAAGGAATGTAAGTCCGTCCAGGCATTGCCAGCTGGCAGAACTGGCGGCGATTATCAGCTTCTTTGGCAAATTAGAGGGCAGTCCGGAATCGGATATGAGGCTCTGCCTTCAGACAGAAAATGAGGCAGTTATCAGAAAGGTCTTTACATTATTGAAGAAAACCTTTAATATATATACTGATATCGCTTTTAAAGAGCTTTTGGAGGAGTATAGAAATCATACATATATTACGTTGTTTACGGGAAGAGAACGGGTTGATAAAGTTCTTCAGGCTGTTAAAATGTATGAGAAAAACGGAATTCGAAAGGCTACGGAGAACGGAGTAAATCCGTTGTTAATCAAAAATTCCTGCTGTAAAAGGGCATTTCTGCGGGGAACTTTTCTTTGCACGGGTTCCATGAGCGACCCGGAAAAAAGCTATCATTTAGAATTTGTCTGTTCCTATGAAGAACAAGCTGTTCGCCTTCAATCTCTGATACAGAGCTTTCAAGTGGAGGCAAAAATCGTAATAAGAAAGAAATATTATGTGGTGTACTTAAAAGAAGGCGCCAGCATAGCAGATTTATTAAATATCATGGAAGCCCATGTTTCCCTTATGAATTTCGAGAATTACAGGATTATAAAGGAAATGCGAGGTTCCATAAATAGGAAGGTAAATTGCGAAACGGCTAATATTACCAAGACGGTAAACGCATCATCCAAACAGATAGAGGACATCCTCCTGATTAGGGATCATTATGGATTTCAGAATCTACCAGATAACATAAGAGAAGCGGCACAAATAAGATTAGAATATCCGGATGCAACATTAAAGGAATTAGGACAAATCTTAGAACCTCCGGTTGGAAAATCGGGGATGAACCATAGACTTAGGAAATTAAGTGAGCTGGCTGACAGGCTTAGAAGTTAAAAAGGAGGAGACGTTATGATTGAGAAAGTGATGAAGATTCAATTGCCTACAGGGTTAGAGGCTAGACCGGTGGCAGTATTGGTACAGGTGGCAAGTAAGCATGCCTGCTCCGTTTACATTGAATCCGAAGGAAAAAAGGTGAATGCGAAGAGCATCATGGGTATGATGAGCTTAGGGCTTGATAGCGGTGAAACGGTAACGGTTATTGCCGACGGTCAGGATGAGACGCAGGCAGTAGCGGATATCGAAGAGTATTTATTAAAAGGAAAAGTAAGCTAAAATTTCATATATGATCCACGGCAGTCGCCGAACGGGCATGCTAGCTTGACCATTTGGCTCGTTGCCTCCATAGAGAATAATGACTTAACGCGGAGCATCTTAGGATGCTCCGATTTAGTGTTACAGTTTAACCTTTGGCTAAGCTGTGACATGATGTACACAAAATGCGATAAAACTTCATTTTGACGCTTGCAGCTTTCAACTTTGTGAAATTTAAGATTGAAAAGGGGAACGATATGACTGATAAAGAGATGCTTTTTGTATTTAATCCCCGTTCGGGGAAGGCGAAGATTAGAAATAAGCTCCAGGACATCATAGACGTATTCGTTAAGGCCGGATATGAGGTTGCCGTATATCCCACGCAGTGCGAGGGGGACGCGGTATGTGCAGTTCAGAATAAGAAGGACAGATATGACATTCTCGTTTGCTGCGGCGGTGACGGCACATTGGATGAGGTGGTAAACGGTATGCTTCGCAGCACAAAACAGATTCCTATCGGCTATATTCCGGCAGGCAGCACCAACGATTTCGCGGAAAGCCTCGGAATACCCAAGGATATGCTGAAGGCGGCACAGGCCATCGTAAAGGGGAAGGATTACGCTTGTGATGTAGGAGCTTTCAATAAGGAAAGCTTTGTCTATATTGCGGCGTTCGGACTTTTTACAGACGTGTCCTACGGGACCAGTCAGGATGTGAAAAATGTGCTCGGGCATATGGCGTATATTCTGGAAGGAATGAAGAGAATACCAAGCATCAAATCCTATAAGCTTAAGGTCAGATACGACGACGTGACACTGGAGGAGGAGTTCATCTTCGGTATGGTGACCAATTCCATTTCGGTGGGAGGCTTTAAGCGGATTACCGGCAAATATGTGGAACTGGATGACGGGGAGTTCGAGGTGACCTTGATTAAGATGCCTTCTAATCCTTTGGAACTCAATAATATTATGGCGGCCCTTTTGAACCGGAATATCAATACGGATTATATGTATTGTTTTAAAACGTCGTCGGTTACTTTTGAATCCGATAGTGAGATTCCATGGACCTTGGATGGGGAATTCGGCGGGAATCATAAAAGTGTGAGCATTCATAATATGAAACAGGCGGTGAGAATCAGGGTGCCGGGAAAGAATGCGGCCAGGATAGAAGGGCCGGTAAAATAGAGACGGATTCGAATGATAACGCTTTTTTAATCGGGGGATTGTCTGAAAGATGCCTGTTTTCGCATTTTTCCCTATTTTACACATTTTTTATAGCTTTAATGTTTCCTTTTTGGCGTGAATGGGGTATAATAGGTTCGGTGAATTTGATAAATTTATTATATGGAGGTAAATAAAATGTTAGTTTCAGCTACAGAAATGCTTCAAAAAGCAAAAGCCGGCCATTATGCGGTAGGACAGTTCAACATCAACAACCTTGAGTGGACAAAAGCAGTTCTTTTGACAGCTCAGGAAAACAATTCTCCTGTTATTCTCGGTGTATCCGAAGGAGCAGGAAAATACATGGGCGGATATGATACGGTAGTTGGCATGGTGAACGGTTTGATCAAAGGCTTGAATATTACAGTTCCCGTTGCTCTTCACTTGGATCACGGCAGCTACGATCACTGCTATAAGTGCATCGAAGCAGGCTTTTCATCCGTAATGTTCGACGGTTCTCATTATCCGATCGCTGAGAACGTAGAAAAGACGACGGAATTAGTTGCGGCGTCTCACGCAAAGGGAATCTCTATCGAAGCTGAAGTTGGTTCTATCGGCGGAGAAGAAGACGG
>JAEWPN010000019.1 GCA_023399455.1 Bacillota bacterium | reverse complement strand
TGTTCTGCTTCGGGAAGTAGTGTCGAATAGAAGCAGCAGAAAACGAAGAACAAGAGTTTTGTTATATCAGAAACTATGAGGACAGCCGCCCTGCGGGTAAACCCGGTCACAATCGGCGGCTGTCCTTATCCTTGTGATATAACACTGATTTCATAAAGAGGAGGAATGCAAAATGCGTGTTTACAAAGGCGATATGTTCTATGCCGATTTAACGCCGGTTATAGGCTGTGAGCAAGGTGGCATCAGGCCGGTATTGATTATCCAAAACGACATAGGCAACCGCTACAGCCCCACCGTTATCGTAGCCGCCATCACCAGCCGTACTGAAAAAAGTCATCTGCCCACCCATATCCGGCTGTGCAGCCAGCAGTATGGCCTGCGGCAGAATTCCCTTGTGCTGTTGGAGCAGATACGAACCATTGACCGTTCCCGCCTGCGTGAGTACATAGGCCATTTAAGCGATCCACAGATGCAGCAGGTCGATGAGGCCTTAGCCGTGAGCTTTGGTCTGGATGTCCCGTTGCCGGAACCGCAAATGAGCCTGAGCTTGTGAAAGGAGGAATTTTTCTATGGATCAGAAATCCGCATGGATTTACTGCCGCATCGATGCGCCGGAGGATGCCCACGGTGTTTTGAAAGGGCAATATGAAAGACTGGAAACCTATGCCGTACAGATGGGTTTTGTCGTTGTCGGTTCTTCTCAGGATTTGGGCAGCGGCCTGAACTTCGATCGCCCCGGCCTGCAGGCTGTTCTGGAAGCGGCAAAATCCGAGAGCTTTCAGATTCTGCTGGTGGATTCGGTAAGCCGGATCGGGCGGGATATGGCAAAGACCGTCAACTTTATTCAAACAATCAGCGACTGTGGAATCAGCATTTATTCCCCGATGGAGGGAGAAATCAAGCTGTCTGATTTTGCAATGCCGCCGTTTCAATTGCGATAGGAGGAAATGCTATGACAAAAACAGAACCGGTCAATGAAGTCCGTTATTTGATGGCACACAACTTCCTCACCTATCTTCTGGAGCAGGGTAAAATCAGCCTTAAGGAATTTGAGATTGCAGATGGGTTTGTGGTCGAAAAATACAAGCCGAGGCTCCGGATTATTTAGTGGAAATAGTGATAGCTATGTCTGCATCTATGTGGTATCGTGTGTGCTAATACCTAAAAGGTATTGAACTCACACGAAAGGAGCTGCTACACATGAAAACACGAAGACCAAAGGAGGTGCCGCCATGCCGCAGGTACAGGTTATTGAACCGGTAAATGCCATTTACCGCTATGCACCGCCCAAGCTGCGTGTCTGCGCCTACGCCAGAGTCAGCAGCGATTCGGCAGATCAGCTGAATTCCTTTTCTGTGCAAATGGAGCATTACACCTCCTTGATTGCCGGAAATGACGAATGGGAGCTGGTGGACATTTATGCCGATGAGGGCATCACCGGAACCCGGTCGGACAAGCGAGAGGAATTCCAGCGGATGCTTTCCGACTGCAGAAAGGGCAAAATTGACCGCATCCTTGTAAAATCCGTTTCCCGGTTTGCGAGAAATATCCACGACTGCCTCTCCACCGTTCGGGAGCTGAAAGCCCTCGGCATCGAGGTGGAATTTGAAGAAGATGGCCTCAAGACAGCGGATATGCACGATGAGATGATGATCGGAGCCTTCAGCTCCATCGCACAGGAGGAATCCACCTCCATCTCCAACAATATGCGCTGGAGCTACGCCCGGAGGATGCAAAACGGCAGCTTCACTTGCTGCTGCGCTCCCTATGGATACGACCTTGTAGATAATATCCTGATTCCCAATCCCAAGGAAGCCCCCATAGTGCGCCGGATATTCGGGAGCTATCTCTCCGGCAAGAGTATGGAGCAGATCGCCGCCGATCTGAACGCTGATGGCATTCCCTGCAAGAACGGCGAAGTCAGCTGGCTTTATACCGCAGTCAGCTATATCATCAAAAGTGAACGTTACATCGGCGATGCCTTGCTGCAGAAATCCTACACCACCGACATCATGCCCTTTCAAAGCAAGCGCAACAAGGGCGAGCGTGACCGCTATTACATCACCGGCTCCCATGAGCCGATTATCAGCCGGTCAGAATTTGAGCAGGCACAGCAGCTGATGAAAGCCCGTAATTCCCTCTGCCCAAGCAAGGGGCGTGGCAGGCAGTATGCATTCTCCCGAAAAATCAAGTGCGGGAAATGTGGTACGAGCTTCTCCCGCAGGGTGACCAACGGCAAAACTTATTGGGTTTGCCATAAACACTTCCGCAGCAAGGAGCTGTGTGAAATTCGCCAAATCCGAGAGGATGCCATCATGCAGGCCTTCCTCCGGATGTACAACAAGCTAAAACAGAACAACCGCTATATTCTCTCCTCCGCTTTAACAGAGCTAATGGATCTCAAGTCTAAAGTCACCATGAGCGATGCAAAAGTCGGAAGCATCAATAAGGAAATAGCGGAACTCACCAAGCAGAGTCTGGTACTGAATCGTTTCAGGACGAAAGGTTACATGGACTCTGCTATTTTTATGCAGAAAAATAATGAAATCAACCAGCAGCTTGATCTCCTGAAGCGCAACCGCCGCAGACTTCTGGAAAGCGATGCGGACGATGAGATGATTTCCGACTGTAAGCTACTGATTGAACTGATGGAACAGGGATCACCGTACCTGACCGGCTTTGATGAAACCCTGTTTCACAGCATAGTTGATCAGATTGTTGTAACTGAGCAGGATAAGCTGAAATTCTGCCTGATCGGTGGATTTGAATTTTCTGAGAGGCTACCAAAGGAGGTGTTCGGACGATGAAGAAAAACCGATATCTTCCTTTCGGCTACCACATCCAGAACGGTACGCTGAGCATCCATGAAACAGAATCCGCTGTGGTTCGTCAGGTTTTCGATGATTACCAAGCCGGAACATCTTATCGCCGGATTGCCGAACAGCTCACTGCCAAAGGCGTCCCTTATATGGAGAACCGCACCGACTGGAACAAGCATAGGATCAAGCGGATGCTGGAGAATCCTCGTTACTGCGGTGGTGATAACTTTCCAAAGCTTATCCCTGCCGCCACGTTCGAGGCGGTAGCCGCCCTAATCGGGCAGAAAAGCCAAGGGAAGCCTTTATCAGAGGAACTGGACAGCATCCGCAGTAAGGCGATTTGTGGGGCTTGTGGAGCCAAATACAAAAGGGATGGCAGAAGCAAGAATTATGAAGCGTGGTGCTGCTCCGCAGAGGGGCGCATTACACCCAAGAGAATCACAGACCAAGTCCTGCTGGAGAGCGTAACAGCAATCCTGAACACAATTATCCGTGAACCAAGCCTGCTGCAGCTGGCTTCACCGCACAGGGAGAATTATTCCCTCGATGTAGCCCGGACGGAAAACCAAATCAACCGGGAGCTGGAAAAAAGCGAAGTGGACAGCGACTACATCAAGCTGCTGATATTCGGCTGCGCCGCCGCAAAATACGAGGCCTGTGCTGATACGGAGCCTGAATACTTAACCCGCCGATTGATAGCGATATTCGAGAAACAGCCGTCCTTGGAGGCATTTTCAATCGGATTATTTGAGGATACCGTCAAGCAGGTGGTCATTGATGCGGACGGCAGCCTGTGGTTGCGGATGATCAACGGAAAGCTAATTCAAAATCAGGCCGGAAAGGAGTAACCGCCATGCAAACACAGACTATAACACCCATACAGAAAAAGGTCGATGTGATCCCCGCCAATATTCTTTTAACCAAGCCCAATGCCAGAAAGAGAAAGCTGCGTGTGGCGGCCTACTGCCGGGTCAGCACTGAACAGGAAGAACAGCAGTCCAGCTACGCTGCGCAGATTGCTTACTATACTGATAAAATCAGCAAAAACAAGGATTGGGAGCTTGCCGGTATTTTTGCCGATGAGGGCATCACCGGAACCAGCGCCAAGAAGCGTACCGAGTTTCTCAAGCTCATGGCACTGTGTGAAAAAGGCAAAATAGACATGGTGCTGACTAAATCGGTTTCCCGGTTTTCCAGAAACACGCTGGATGCCATAGGGTATATCCGGAAGCTCAAGGCAAAGGGTATTCCCATCATCTTTGAAAAAGAGGGCATCAACACGATGGAGATGGCCAGCGAAATGGCACTGTGCTTCCTCAGCGGGTTTGCGCAGGCTGAGAGTGAGTCCATCAGCCGCAATGTCACATGGGGCAAGCGCCAGAGCTTCAAAAGCGGAAAGGTTCCCTTTCAATATTCCCGTCTGCTGGGTTACGAAAAAGGCGAGGACGGTCAGCCAAAGATCGTGCCGGATGAAGCGGAAATTGTCAAACGGATTTTCCGGAGCTATTATTCCGGTGCCAGCGTCCGAACAATAAAGGAATCGCTGGAGGCAGATAACATTCTCTCGCCCACCGGCAAGCAAGAATGGTCAGTTGGCGTACTGCAATATATGCTCCGCAACGAGCGTTACATTGGAGATGCCCTACTGCAGAAAACCTATGTGGTGGACTGCCTGACCAAGGAAACCCGGAAAAACAACGGCGAAATCCCGCAATATTATGTAACCGGAAACCATGAGCCGATTATATCAAAGGATTTATTCAACCTCGTACAGGAGGAAATCGCCCGGAGAGCTGATAAGAGAAAAGTGGCCAAGAAAGCGGTGAAAACTGAAAAAGGGAAATACAGCAGCAAATATGCGCTGACTGAGCTTCTCTGCTGTGGTGACTGCGGGACGCAATATCGCCGGGTTACTTGGGCAAGGAACGGCAAGAAAAAGGTGGTCTGGCGCTGCATCAACCGCTTGGAATACGGTACGAAATACTGCAAGGAATCGCCCACCATTGAGGAAAGTCGGTTGCACCAAGCCATTGTCACAGCCCTGAATCGGCTGGATGAGGATAAGGCAGATGTCATTGAAACCCTCAAGGCAGGCCTGCGGCTGGCCATCGGTACGCAGGATGATGACAGTTTCAATGAAGCTGCTGTCAAGAACCGTATCGCTGAGCTACAGAGCGTCATGATGGATTTAGTGGAACTCAGCTCCAAGTCCGGCGCTGGTGCAGATTATTTTGATGCCAAATTTGAAGAAATCGCAGCGGAGATAAAGGGGCTGCAGGGGAAGCTTGGCGAACACCAAGAGCAGACCATGCTCGCCCAAAATACACAAGCCCGAATCCATGAATTGCTTTACATGATGGAACATACCGATTTCAGCCTGAAAGAATACCGGGAAGATGTGGTCAAGGGGATCATTACCAAGGTGGTGGTTTTATCCGCAGACCGCATCCGGATTACCTTTAAGGGCAATACGGAAATGGAACAGGAGTTGCCGGGTGAATAAAAATAGCAGGAGAAGCCGCCATAAAAGCTGGCGGTTTTTCTCTCTTGGACAGATTTTCTGCTATTTTTCAATCCATTTCGCCTTAATACTGTGAATATTTCCATAATTTACATGAATCTAATTGCCTTATTCGCCGTTGAGATATATAATATATACAATATTTATTAGTCAAAGGAACGTTTTAATGGACTATATGACAGCGAAAGAAGCAGCGGAAAAATGGGTAATCACTCCACGCCGGGTGCAGGTGCTCTGCGCACAGGGCAAGATACTGGGCGCTGTTCGGTTTGGAAGTACGTGGGCTATACCTAAGGATGCGCAGAAACCCAAGGATGGACGGAGAAAGGCATAGTTGTCATATGGTTGCTAATGCTTTTTAGTTCATTGTATTTTAGTGGCTTGATATCTGGAACTTATTATAGAACTTATACGCAGCTATGAGAGCTACAAATACGGTTATATATTTCTGTGGAATAATACCTCAAGAAATGTAGATGACATAAATGCCTATATATCAAAAGAGAAAGCAGGGAGAAGTCGATATGAATATTTCATCTATATATGTTCGGAATTTCCGGAAACTGCAACAGTGCCACATAGATTTCAGCAAGAGTACTACTCTGTTCGTTGGGGCTAATAATAGCGGAAAAACGTCAGCTATGGATGCATTAGGTAAATTCTTAGCAGGAAGAGGCTTTGTTTTTAACGATTTTACTATCTCAAACCGTTTTGCAATAAATGCAATTGGTGAAGAATGGGTAGCGGAAAAATGCAAGATGCCAGAAGACTTGGCGAAATGGGACAATCTTGTGCCTATGATGGATGTTTGGCTAGAAGTTGAGCATAGCGAAATTCACTATGTTGCCAGCATCATTCCTACGTTAAAATGGCGCGGAGGAAAGCTTGGAGTACGCTTAGCCTTTCAGCCCAAAGATATTTCAAATTTATTTGCTGAATATCGGGAGGCTTATTCTGCGGCTCGTACTACTGAAGCTGTAGGAAAAGGAAAGGATGCAGTTCATATAAATCTATACCCCAAAGATTTGTGTGATTTCCTAGACAAAAAATTAACTACGCATTTTTCTATCAAGTCATATGTACTTGATCCAAAACAGTCATTAGCAGAACCACCACAATCAACCCCTTATTCAATGGAATGCTTCACAGATAACCCATTAAAGGGTATTATCAGGATCGATATGATTGACGCTCAGCGTGGTTTTTCCGATCCGGATTCTTCTGATGAAAATGAAAGGTCACGAAAACAATTATCTGCCCAGATGCGGAGCTATTATGACAAACACTTAGATCCAGAGAAACTCCCTACCTCTGAGGATTTAGAAATATTGGAAGTCACCGAACAAGCTAGAGGTGTTTTTGACAAAAACCTATCCGATAAATTTGCACCTGCAATTTCGGAACTAGAAGGTTTGGGTTATCCCGGAGTAACCGATCCTAAAATTACGATTACAACTAAAGTTAGTACAAGTGAAACATTGAAACACGATTCTGCCGTGCAATATGCCCTTAGTAAAAACGATGAGACACTGAAGTTGCCGGAAAAATATAATGGTTTGGGTTATCAGAATCTAATTTCAATGGTATTTGATCTTATGAGTTTTAGAGATAGTTGGATGAGGGTGGGAAAAGCCCGGCAAACACAGGATGCTCCAGATACAATTGAACCATTGCATCTAGTTTTAGTGGAAGAGCCGGAAGCGCATTTGCATATGCAGGTTCAGCAAGTTTTTATACGAAAAGCCTACTCGGTATTAAGGAATCATAAGTTTTTGAAAGAAAACATGAATTTTGCCACACAGCTTGTTATTAGCACCCATTCCAGCCATATTGCACGCGAGACAGACTTCGCGGATTTACGCTATTTCAAGCGACTTCCTGAATGCGCGAGCTGTAATGTTGCTACGGCAAAAGTAATTAATCTATCTGATGTATTTGGTAAAGAAGATGAAACAGATAAATTTGTAACGCGATACCTGCAAACAACCCATTGTGACTTATTCTTTGCAGATGCTGCTATATTAGTTGAAGGTTCCGCTGAAAATATGTTGGTGCCACATTTTATAAAAGAACATTATCCGGAATTGCATCAAAGGTATGTTTCGATACTTAGTATAAGTGGTCGTCATTCACATCGGCTAAGTCCTTTGATTGATAAGCTATGCTTACCAACATTAGTAATTTCTGATTTGGATTCTGCGGAACCAAGCGGACACCATAAGGCGGTTCGCCCTGAACGGAACAAAGGACTAATAAGTAGTAATTATGCTATCACTAATTGGCTGATTAAAGAAAAAGATTTGGACAAACTTCTTGATCTTGGGGAAAAACAAAAAGAGTCTGAATGTAAGATCCCTTACATGTACTCTATACGAATTGCCTATCAGACTCCGGTACAAATTGATTTTAAAGGAGTACCGACAGAGGTGCTGTCCAGCACCTTTGAGGATTGTATGGTTTATGCGAATTATAAACTATTCAAAGATCTTAAGCTTGAGGAAGATGATGCGGGCGATGCTGGGAACCTTCTTAAGAAAGTAAATGCCGCACTCAATGCTGAAAAGCCATTTGATGACATACATAAGCAAATATATGATGAGCTTAGAACTGGAAAAACTGACCAGAAAGCTGAATTTGCTAAGGATTTAATTTATGCCATTGATCCCGGTAAGCTTACGGTTCCTCCATATATTGCGGAAGGATTAGAGTGGCTCCAAACTATTCTGCGCCCAGAGGAGTGTTGAAATGGAAGATATAAAAGTTACTCATCCATTATCGGATAACCATGTAGATGATCATGTGGATGATGAAATAAGAATGTGTTTTTCTGAAGATAATCCCAAAAGCTTCTTTATGTTTGCAGGAGCGGGTTCCGGCAAAACACGGAGCTTAATTAATGCGCTTTCTTTCTTAGATAAGAAAATGGGTGCAAAATTGTCCGTATACTCAAAACAAATTGCAGTTATAACCTATACCAACGCTGCTTGCGACGAAATTTCTAAAAGGCTTCAGTATAAGCCGATTTTTGCGGTATCTACCATTCATAGTTTTCTATGGGAACTGATTAAAAACTATCAGCCTGATATTAAAGCTTGGATTATCGAATCTCTGAAAAGAGATATTGCAGAGTTGAACGAAAAACAGGCTAAAGGACGTGGCGGTGATGCCGCCATTAAAAGAGCGGAAGAGATAAAAAAGAAAACTGCTCGCATTAGTAAAATTGATACCATAAAGAAATTTTCCTACAATCCTAATGGAGATAATGTGGGCTATGATTCTCTAAACCATAGCGAAGTCGTTAAAATGGGCTCCGAATTTATAGCTACCGAAGGAACCATGCAGGAAATTCTAATCGGTAAATATCCCATCTTGTTAATTGATGAGAGCCAAGATACAAAGAAAGAGCTTGTTGATGCTTTGCTTATCGTTTACGAAAAATATAAAGACAGATTTGTTATTGGCATGTTTGGTGACACCATGCAGAGAATATATATGGATGGCAAGGACAATCTAGCCGGTTGTATTCCCAATGAATGGGAAAAACCTGAAAAAGTCATGAACCACCGTAGTGCTACGCGCATAGTTGAGCTAGCCAATACAATCCGGAAGACTATTGATAAACAGCAACAGCGGCCACGCACTGATGCTGAGACAGGAACAGTACGTTTATTTATAGCTGATTCTTCTGCTAATAAAGAAGAAGTAGAACATCAAGCCGCTAAAGCTATGTCTGAGAAAACTAATGACAAAGCATGGCTCGATGCCACCCAATATAAAAGCCTGATTCTAGAGCACCATATGGCTGCCAGTAGATTTGGATTTCTTGAATTATATTCCCCACTGAACGAAATAGATTCCTTCAGCACATCTTTGCGTAATGGATCAATATCTGAAATATCATTTTTAGCAAATGTTATTTCTCCATTAATAAAAGCATATCAAAGCGGCAATGACTTTGAGATTTCAAAAATTGTGCGACAGTCTTCCCCGCTTTTAGGCAAAAAGGCTTTCCTAAAAAACTCTGCAGATCAGAGCAAATTGCTTGAATCTGCAGAAAAAGCAGTCGAAGAATTGCTCTTGCTCTGGAAGGACAGATCTATCCCTACTTGTGTTGATATATTAAAGGTCATCAAAAAAACTAACCTTTTCTTCCTCAATGATCGTGTAGACGATATTTTGTCTGGCCCAACAGCAGATGAGGATAAAAAGATAACAGCTTTAAGGGAAGCACTGTCTGTGCCTTTTGATAAGTTGGAAAGATATTCGGCATATGTCACTGAAAATACCCAATTTGCTACGCACCAAGGTGTAAAAGGCTTGGAGTTCCCTAGAGTTATGGTCATTATGGATGACGCCGAGGCCAAAGGATTCCTATTTAGCTATGAAAAGCTTTTCGGTGCGAAGGCCAAAACAGAAACAGATATCAAAAATGAACGTGAAGGCAAGGACACGGGAATCATAAGAACGACACGACTTTTCTATGTAGCATGTACGCGAGCAGAAAAAAGTTTGTCAGTTGTGGCTTACACGAATGATAAAAACGCAGTCAGGGATACTGCCATTTCAAATGGCTGGTTTACTGACGAAGAAATTGAATTACTATAAAACATATTGTTTGATATACCCCACAGATCATGAAATACTCATTGCCGTAAACCATACAATTTGGATAAATAGAGTTAGGAGATGATTTTATTGGATGGTTCAATTAAGCTACCAGCTTATATAAAACAAAAGAAATTTGGGAAAAATATGATAACACATATGATTACCCCAGAAACAGATGTAAGCATAAAACAATCTCCAAAGGGCGATATTGCTGCTATTGATCCATCTGGTGCTCAGATATATATCAAATATAAAAAAGCTCAATTCAAAGATAATGAACAATATATTCTAACTACTGATACTGTTCCGAATTTGGACGATATTCTTCAGGGTGTTCAAAAATTAAAGTGGGTGCGACATCCAAATGAGAACTTATTGGCTGAACAAATAAGGGAATCATGGCACAACGGTATACTTCTGAGAAAGGAATCTCAAGACGAGCAGGGTCTACGTACACCCCAATTAGGAGCGATACATGCTGCACTTGCACATTGGACAACTTCAACTGATATTGCAACTATAGTAATGCCCACCGGAACCGGAAAAACTGAGACCATGCTGTCGTTACTTATTGCTGCTCAATGCGAGAGATTGATTGTTACAGTTCCTAGTGACTCCTTAAGAGGCCAACTATCTCAAAAGTTTTGCACACTTGGTCTTTTAAAAGCGTTTGGAATTGTCCTACCGACAGTTGAGCAACCTATTGTTGGAATTTTACATGAACGCTTCAAAACAGGCGATGAGCTTCGGGAATTCATTATTGGTTGTAATGTCATTATTACAACAATGTCGTGCGTATCGGGATACTCAGATATAATGCAAAAATGTATTTCCGATCTTTGCTCACATTATTTTATTGATGAGGCTCATCATACGACTGCACAAACTTGGACAGAATTTATTCAGAGATTTTCTAACTCCAGAGTATTACAATTTACAGCCACTCCTTTTAGAAATGATGGAGCGAAGCTTAATGGTGAGATAATTTATAATTATCCTTTACGTATGGCACAGGAAGAACACTATTTCACTAATATCTCATTTAGTCCAATATTTGAGATAAACAGTGAAAAATCTGATATCGAAATAGCAAATGCGGCTATTGTCATACTAAAGCAACAAGAAGCTGCAGGCTATATAAAGCAAATAGTGATGGCACGTTGTGAAAATAAAAAACGTGCAAGAGAAGTTTTTGAAATCTATAAGCAACTATCTCCTGAGTACAATCCTGTTATGATTTTTAGTGGTTCGGGGCTATCAGAACAAAGTCGACGTGAATCAATTGAAAATCTTAAAAAGGGTATTTCAAAAGTTGTTGTTTGTGTTGACATGTTGGGTGAAGGATTTGACCTACCTACTTTGAAAGTTGCTGCATTACATGATGTGAAAAAAAGTTTGACTGTAACCCTACAGCTAATTGGTAGATTTACTCGAACAAAGTTTGATGAAGATTTAGGAGATGCTACATTTGTAGCTAATATCGCAGATATATCGGTTAGTCAAGAATTAGAACGTTTATACGCACAAGATGCCGATTGGAATGGCCTTTTGCCCGAAATGAGTACTGATGCAATTGCTCAAGAAATTGGATTTGGTGATTTTCTAAAAGGCTTTAATATACCGAGTGACTTAAAAATTCCATTGCAAAACATTAGGCCAGCATTGAGCACAGTCATTTATCGAAATCCCAAAAATGCTTGGCATTATGAACAATATCAAAGTGGAATAGAGCTTAAAGAAGGAGATAAAGCTTGGTCTATCCTAAATAGAGAAGAAAACGTCTTATTAGTTATCATTGCTCGCCGACAACCGGTTGATTGGGGAAACGTTCAAGAAGTAGAAAATCTTATTTGGGATTTACTAATTGTAATTAATGATATAGATAATAAACTGCTCTATATAAATTCAAGTGACAATAAAGGAATGTATGCGAAATTAGCAGAAGCAGTTATTGGTGAAAAAACTTCTCTAATCAGGAGTTCAGAACCATTTAAATCATTCTATGGAATAAATCGTGTTCGTTTACAAAATGTTGGGTTAAAGCAGGTGGTAGGCAAAAATATTCGGTTTAGAATGAGTGTAGGTAGCGATGTAGCTGAAGCATTATCAATTGCTGAAAAGTCCAGTGGACAGAAAGCTTTCATTGTTGGGTCAGGTTATGAAAACGGCAATAAAGTAACATTAGGATGTTCATATAAAGGCCGAGTTTGGACGTTGCTGACAGGGAACATTCATAGCCTTGTTAATTGGTGTAAATCCATAGGCACTAAAGTAGTTAACCCTAATATAAACGGAGATGAAATACTGAAGAGGCATTAGTACCGAAATTAGTAACTCAGATTCCAGATAAACCTTGTGTTTGGATTGATTGGAATGAAGATTTATATAATAGTTCAGAGAACAAAATAGAGTTTCATGTAAATGGGCATCAATGTGATTTAGGTAATACATCGATTGATCTGGATTTTGAAAAATCAAGCTCTGAGTCAATTATATTTAATCTAAGTTTTAATTTGCCTAATGATGATTTGAACTGCCAATTTATAATGACTATCGGTGAAAAAGATGACATTGCATTTAGCCACTATGCATTACAGGAAGGAATGCATACGGTAACTGTTCATGTTGGTCGAAAAGATTTCTCAATTGAAGAATTCTTTCAACTCTATGAACCAAGTATTTGGTTTATCGATGGTTCATATTTATGCGGAAATGAATACATTGAATTAAAGCAAGCTCCCGGTGTTTATCCTGTAGAACGAATTAATGCTTGGGATTGGAGCGGTGTAGATATATCAAAAGAATCCCAGCGTGTAGGAACATTACGTACAGAATCTATACAGTACAGTGTAATTCAAAAATTGATGCACATGGATGAAAATTATAACATTATTTACGATGATGATAATTCAGGAGAGATAGCTGATATAATTACATTAAAAGAAAAGGACGATTGCATCAATGTAGAAATGTATCATTTAAAATTTGCCAAGGGTGGTGTAGTAAGCAGACAAGTAGACAATCTGTATGAAGTATGCGGACAAGCCCAAAAATCGATACATTGGAAGTATAAAGATAGTAGAGAGTTTTTTAGGCATTTATTTAAAAGAGAAACTAAAACTTACAAAGGCCAAAGTGGATCACGTATTATCAAGGGAAGCATACAAGAGTTACAAAGGTTAGATAATCTATCACGCAGAAAATTGCCTTTAAAATTCAATATTATAATTGTGCAACCGGGATTATCAGTTAACAGCATAACTCTAGAACAAAGGACTCTTTTAGCTGTTACCGAACAATATCTTATGGATGTGTCGAATATTCCGCTATGTGTAATAGCAAATATAGATTAATGCCAAATTGACTTGCATCTATTTTGACCTAATGACACAAGCTATAAGCTATATTTTTATTGGCAGTAAACCAATGAAAATGTAGCTTTTTTATTTCATAGAAAAGACCTTTTTATGTTGCAGTAGTAAAGCTTCTGTTTCCTATGAAATAAATGCACTCCGTGTAGGATGCACAGCTACGTACGCGGAACAAAAACTGTGCTGCCGAAGTATTTTAGCGCGCGAGTGAGCGAAACACACTTTTGTTCTATATAAAATAGTAAATAAAGTTTGAAATCACAAGTAGTTAAAAAGGCGTTTCTTTAGAACAATCTTTAACACTTTATAATACTTAATGTTTCTGATATAATCTTCATAAGCACTTCAAACTTTAAGGCTAAGGAATAAAGGAGGGCATTGGCATTATGTACAATCTTTTGATTGGCGGCGCTGCAGGCCAAGGCGTGGATACTACTGCGGCAATATTGGAACGTTGGATTAAGCAGTCGGGCTGCAGCGTATTTACCGTGCGCGATCTGATGTCGCGTATTCGAGGAGGGCATAACTTTTCGCGTATTCGTTTTGGTGAGCAGGCCCCCCGTTGTCACAGCGAAAGGCTGGATGGCATCGTCGCTCTCAATGAAGAAACCGTCGCTATCCACCGGGAACATTTACGGGACGGCGGATTTATTCTCTGTGACAGTGCCGTCGAAACAGATGATGATTTTGTTATTAAACTGGATATGACAGCTATAGCGAAGGAACTGGGTAACGCGCGTGTGGCGAGCAGTGTGGCTATCGGTGCAGTGTTGAAGCTGTTCGGTATTCCGATGAGTACCGAGCAGGCGGACAGTGTTTTCCGGAAATCTGTGAAAGCGGAATATGTCGATATTAATGTTCAGGCTGCACAGGCCGGATATAATGCCGTGCTTCAGAAATTTGAGCATGCCGGAGGGGATGCATCCGACCACATGATCATTTCCGGCAACCAGGCGCTGGCGCTGGGCGCCCTGACAGCAGGAGTGAAGTTTTATTCGGCATACCCTATGTCACCCTCCACTTCCATTATGGAGTACTTGTCACTGAAATCTGCGGAAACAGGAATTGTTGTGGAGCAGGCTGAGGATGAAATCGGGGCAATTAACATGGCCATCGGAGCTTCTTTTGCAGGCGCGCGAGCAATGACAGGTACCTCTGGCGGTGGCTTCAGCCTGAAGGTGGAGGCCCTTGGTTTAGCCGGCATGGCTGAAATTCCGCTTGTCGTGGTGGATGTGCAGCGCCCTGGTCCTGTTACCGGCTTTCCTACGCGAACGGAGCAGAGCGATTTGAAATTTGTTATTTCTGCTTCGCAAGGGGAGTTCCCACGCATGGTTATCGCGTTGCGTCATCATGAGGATGCGTTTTACCAAACCATTCGTGCTTTCAACATGGCAGAAAAATATCAAATCCCGGTGATTCTGCTCAGTGACCAGTATCTGGCCGACTCTACGGCTGCTATTCCGAAGCTGGATTCTCGAAAGATCGCTCTGTACGAACCGGAAGACGTATCTGCCGGAGGGGATTACGCCCGTTATCGTTTTACGGAAAGCGGCATCTCTCCGCGCAAATTCCCCGGAACGAGCGAAGGGTTTGTTGCCGCTGACACTGACGAACATGATGAGTATGGACACATTGTAGAGGATAGTGAGACTCGTGTCCGTATGATGAAAAAACGTATGGGCAAGCTGGCGCTGATGGAGCAGGAGCTTCTGGAGCCCGAATTACTGGGAGAACAGGATCCCGATGTATTGCTTCTGGGCTGGGGCTCTCTGTACGGTCCGCTGGAGGAAGCCGTACAATTGCTCAACCAAAAAGGTGGAAAGCGTTATAGCGCATTAGTGTTTGGCGACATCTGGCCTCTTCCCCAAAAACTGCTGAAGCAAATGGCAGCATCAGCCAAGTACATTATTCATGTTGAACAGAACTATACCGGTCAGCTTGCATCGCTGATTGCCGAAGTTACAGGGATTAAAACGGATGCCGGAATATTGAAATATGACGGCAGACAGCTAAACGGTGAGGAGATTGCGGCTCGAATCGTAAAGGAGGGATTTTAATGGGAGGACATATATTCGACACCTATGAAACAGCCTGGTGTCCGGGCTGCGGAAACTTCAGTATATTGAATTCTCTCCAAAAGACACTGGAGGAATTGAAAAAGGACCCACATGATGTGCTGATCGTGGGCGGCATTGGGCAAGCCGCAAAAACTCCCCAATATATCGGCGCAAATAGCTTTTGTGGCCTTCACGGACGCGCGGTGCCGCCTGCGGTGGCGGCAAAAATCGTGAACCCCAGACTGACCGTCATTATTGATAGTGGAGATGGTGACAGCTACGGTGAAGGCGGCAATCACTTTATCCACAATATCCGCCGCAATGTAGATATTGCTCATTTCATCCATGACAATCAGGTGTATGGTCTGACAAAGGGGCAGGCTTCGCCTACCGCAGACGAAGGCGCTGTAAACGGCGTACAGGTGGATGGAAACAATAATATTCCGTTCAATCCGGTTCTTATGGCCATCGCATCCGGAGCCGGCTTTGTGGCGCGCAGCTTCAGTGGTAAACCGCAGCATCTGGAAGAGATGATGAAGCGGGCAATTTTGTTTAAAGGCTATGCCATGGTAGATATTTTGCAGCCGTGCGTCAGCTTCAACAAGATCAACACCTTTGCATGGTATAATAAACGTGTTTATGAATTGGATGATACCCATGATGCAGGCAACCGCCTGACAGCTATGGAGAGAGCCATGGAATTCGGTGATCGCATCCCTATTGGTGTATTGTATGAAAAGGAGCAGCCCACCTATCATGAAAAGCACCGTTCATTGAAAGACGGGCAGGTTTTAGTGGGTCAACGCAACAACCTTGCTCTTATCGACAAGTATATGCAGGAAATGGTTTAATAATTGAAAAGACCGCCGACTTTTGTTGGCGGTCTTTAATGTTATTCATATGTCCTCAAGCTTTCGTTTAAATATAATGATTCCAATGAGAATATACGCTTCTCAATATTATGCCGGATGGCAGAAATCTGTTCGTCTTTTTTTTCTCCAACTTTTTCTCTTCTTCCCATTTTTTTGTAACATTATAATAAAAGCCTATAGCCAGTTCAAGTTAATCGCTCTAGTCAAATTTGTAAAAATGATTGACAAAGGATAGAGAGATGTTTATATTTATAATTGCTAAAACATACAATGCCTATTAAAAAAGTATGAAATAAAAGGGACGATACATATGTTAAATAATATTATGGAAGGAAAAACGGATATGTTCTGGTGCTGCTGTATGGATTTGAAAAATACAGTTTAGTTTTTGTGTGCATTATAAGCCTGTAAGTGTAAGTGTAGCTTAGAGCAGATGCCAGATGGCAGCTGCTTTTTCTTTCTACATATAAACAGAAAGTAATAAAAAAATAAAACAATAAAGGAGTGAGAAAAAAGAATCATGGTGAAATCTGCAGCAATCAGGAAGTTGTACGAACCATATGAAATTAAGAGCATTCAATTCAAGAATCGGATTACTATGGCACCAATGGTCCCCTTTGGCGTTCCCGGAGGAGAAGAGAATTCCCTTGGCGAAGATGTTTTAGATTATTATAGGGAGAGAATAAAGGGGGATTTGGGATTAGTCGTTACTCATTGCTTTTCCGTTTTGGAACAAGATGTGGGATTAAGAGCCTTTGGCCTTAATAATGAAAAGCAAAAAGCGGATTTGAAAAAGCTTGTAGATATGTGTCATGGTAACGGTACAAAAATTATCGTACAAATCGGTTATCCTTCCAAGGGACATCACAGACATGAAAAAATAAATTCTTGGACGGCAGAGCAGTTGCATCACATCGAAGATTTGTTTGTGGAAAGTGCAAAGGCGGTAAAAGAACAAGGAGCCGATGGGATTGAACTTCATGGTGCTAATATGTTTTTTTTAAATCTGTTCAGCTCACCCATAAGTAATACGAGAACTGATGAATATGGAGGGAATTTAGAAGGGCGGCTCCATTTGGCAGGAAACATCATAAGAAGAATCAAGGAATTTTCTGATGATGACTTCATCATAGGCTATAGATTAGGGTTCAACAAAAATGTCAGGACAGATATTGATACGGCGGCAGCACTTGAAAAGACGGGCGTTGAGTTATTACATGTATCATATGGAATACGGGAAGCAGACAGATATTTGGCTCCGGACTATCCGCCTGTAATTACATACCCGGGCTCCAGCAGGGCTAAAATTGAAGGGCCCGAAAGTTTTGACTTCAATGATGTTGTTTTTACCGGGACTTCTGTTCATACATTTGTAAATATTCCGGTCATTTTAGTGGATGAAATATGGAATCTATCGAGAGGAGAGGAGCTTCTCAATAAGAATGCCGGAGAATTTATAGCGTATGGAAGACCATTCTTAGGAGATCCGGACTTCTTGGAACAGTCAAAAGAGAACCCGCAATATGAAGGCTGTCTAAGGTGCAAGGCCTGTGCATGGTTTCATGATTACAGCAAATGTCCCAAAGTGATAAGAAGAAAAAAAGAAAACATAGGAAAATTTTAAATTAATATAAAAAGAGCAATTTGGTAAATAGTCAAGAAGTATTTTGATTTGTTTTTCGTACAGAAGGGTAACTTTAATAGACCTACGGCTTTCATAACAAAAACGTAGATTTAGAATGAGATATGAATTACCTACTCTTTTCCGGAGAGTAGAGTTGGCTCTTGTCCAGCAGACCATAGAGCAGACGTATAAATTTACGGGAAGTCAACGCGAGTGCACGTTTGTGCTGATGGTTTCTTGTTTCAGCATATTT